>JASEHO010000201.1 GCA_030018505.1 bacterium | reverse complement strand
ATAATTTCAAATTAGCCAAAACAGGAACCAGGAAGGTATATCATGACTGCCATATCTATATATTTTTTTGTCAGACAAAAAAATATTTCCTTATAGTTCAAAAGAGACCGAAGGACTGGACAAGACCCATTTCAGGAATACTCTAAAAAGCAGATTGAGGGCATTTAAGCTGTCAGGGATATAAACTTATTGGAAGAGAGGTTGAGCCTTGCCAGGGAGAGATCTTTGGGTTATATCGAGTTCCTGGAACTGCTCATGGAAGACGAGTATAACAATCGCAGGGATAACAGCTATAAAAAGAGATACACCAAGGCAAAGCTGCCGTCATACAAGACAATAGAGGATTTTGATTTTGCCTTTCAGCCATCAATAGACAAAAAAACAATCAATGATTGCCTGACCTGTAGCTTCGTCAAAGAGAGGCAGAACATAGTCTTTATCGGCAATCCGGGAACAGGGAAAAAACAGCTAATTTTTTTGTTTTTGGCTATGGAAAAAAGTCTGGCGCAAGCTATGGAATTTTACTTGACTTTGAGGTATGTTGCAGTAATATAAAACTGCCAATAGGCGGTATAATCATAGGTTATCTGTCATGAGGAGGTGGAAGAGATGAAGGTTTTAAAAATAGCTCTTTGGATTTGTGGTATAGGCTGTTTGACTGTTATCCCATTCATGGTATTGCCATGGGCTATGGTAGAAAATGCCTATCGGTGGTTTGGATACGAACCAATTCCTGCTATCCCAACAGCAATGTATCTCTTTAGAATTGCTTGTGGCATCTTTGGATTGATTGGTGTATACTTCATAATACTTGCTCAAAATCCCCTGCGCTATGGTTTAATGTTGAGCTTAGGTGCATATGGTCTCATATCCTTTGGTCTGTTGTGCTTGGTTGTTGGAATAATTCTGAAGATGTCTCCCATGTTTTATATTGGAGAAGCGTCATTTCCTTTAGTGCTTGGGATTATTATCCTTGCTCTTTCTTCCAAGGCTCAAGGAATGTCGGAGGAAGAGAAAAAAACCGATATTAACAGATAACCAATCGCTGCACCTGACCGCCAACAGCAAGGGTGGTTTTGCAAAGTTCCAT
>JASEHO010000200.1 GCA_030018505.1 bacterium | reverse complement strand
CATCAGGAAGTGTAGGTCAAGAAGTCACCATTAAGGGAACAGGATTTGGTTCAAGCCAGAATGTGAGGATAGATTTTGGCACACATCAGACAATAACAACCACAAGCGCCACAGAAAACGGCACCTTCTCAGCCACATTCATAGCAGACAACCAATCCCAGGGGACAAAGACCATCACCGCTCTTGGCTTCTTCGGTCAACAATTTGACACCACCTGCTTCAACCTCACAGAAGGAATGAATCCGCAGATTACGCAGATTACGCCGATTGAAGGAGTAGTGGGAACAGTAGTGACAGTTCAGGGTTCTGGCTTTGCAGGAAATAGTCAAATCTCCATAGACTTTGGCACACATCAGACTATCACCATAACCACATCATCTGCCAACGGCACCTTCTCCACAACATTCATAGCCAACACCCAGGGCTATGGCACCAAAGCAGTAACAGCAAGGGATAGCCAAGGAAATATAGCCAATACATTCTTTAAGATTACATCAAAGATAGTGCTTGTTAAACCAGCATCAGGCCAGGTAGGAAGTGTGGTAACCATAGAAGGTGTCGGGTTTGGCCCAAATCAAATAAACATAGACTTTGGAACCCATCTTAGCATTGCTCAAGTCTTGGGAAGTTGGAACGGTACCTTCTCAGCCACCTTTATAGTTACCACCCAATCCTCTGGCATAAAGCTAATCACAGCCAAAGGCCCATCCCATGATATAGCCACAATCATATTCTATCTGATATCACCCCCACCATCTCCAACCATCACTCTCATTCCTAACCAGGGCTATGTGGGAAGCATGGTGACTGTAACAGGTGTAAACTTTGCCCAGACCTCAACCATAACCATTCATTTCGGAACCCATCCCTCCATCACCACAGCTACCTCAAGCTCAAATGGAACATTCTCTTTAACCTTCATAGTCAACACCCAGCCTGTCTGCACCAAGCTAATCACAGCAAGGGATGGCCAGGGAAACATAGCAACTGCACACTTTAAGCTAACCTCAATGATCACATTCTTAAGCCCAACATCAGGCTCTGTTGGAGCAATTGTAACAATACAGGGCACAGGGTTTAATGGATGGGATACCTCGACAACCATCTCCTTTGGC
>JASEHO010000001.1:58587-62358 GCA_030018505.1 bacterium | reverse complement strand
GGAGGCAGTGAAGGGGAATAATTTTTTTGATTTCAACTATGGAAAAAAGTCTGGCCTTCACTATGGAATTTTACTTGACTTTGAGGTTTTGAATCAAGTTTTTGGCTATCTCTATTTTTGTGCAAAATCTTTCACCAGTCTTTTGACAATATTCTTCCAAAGAGGTAAATCTCAAACCTTAATGGGTAACAATTATCTCTATTATCTGCATACAGCATGGCTACTAAACAATGAGCATATTGTAGGAAGCAGTTCTTGCTAGGTAATAAAGTTTACTAGTTGCCTCAATGTACTTTCCATATTTCTCTATCAAAGTATCATCTATTATTAACCAGCCCATATCTTCCAAAGAATGAGCTTCATCTGGAGTGTTTTATTACTGAGATAGAGGTCTCTAAAACCTTTTCATAATCCCATAAACTTTCCGATAAAAAGTGATGTAGGCTATCATAACCATTCCCTTTTCTTCTAAAACCTTGAGCTAATGCTTGTATGTTTGCTTTATCAAAAGATTATAATACCAGTAATAAACTGCTCAAAATTTTTAAATTGTTCGGTTTTTGAAAACCGAAATTATAATTCTGGCATAATTTATGTATATCTTCCGGAATGTCAAGAATAGGAATACTTGGCATTCTATTCTTTTTATCGGCATTTTATCCATTTACCTTTAATCTTTTTTTAAAAAGTTTTGCAAATTTGCCAAAGTCCAGTAACAATAGAGATGGATAGAGAGAAGATAAAAAGAAGGACAGAAGAGCCTTTGCAAGAACTGTTAGATTCTCTCTTTGCTCCTGATAGATATTGGGCAAAGAGGATATTTGAGGGTCTAAAGAGTAAACCCTGGCTCTATGAGAATACACCACTTGAAGGACAGATAAGATTCATTGACCAAAACTGGGATAGAATTACAGCCCATTACTTAGATTCAAGGATACCATCAACCAACAATGCATGTGAGAACTTTGCAGGATTCTTCAGAAGACATCAGTATGGCAAGGGATTGAGGTCTAAAGAGAAAGACCAATCAGGTTGGTTCAAATTGATAGGAATAGACTTTAACTTTCGACAAGATAAAGGTTGGATAGAGAAGATTCTCCACAGAGTTGCAGCATAGAAGTTCATGGTCTTATGATAAAGTGATACGCTATCTGGAGCAGATTGTAATAGAAGGTGCTATGTATGAGCCCAATAGATATAGAGGTTGAAAGACTATTTTATGGAATTCGTCTGTTTGCACTATTCAATCTTCCAGAAAATCAATGGTTCAGAACGCAAAATCTATTTGCTTATTACAATTTACTCCATATAGCAAAGTGATAAATCTACAGCACTCTTTGGCTGAGACTGTCCAACTTAGGATATAGCTCAGAAGCTTAATTCTAACAGCTCATCACTTTTCAAAAGAGATGGAGCATATAAAGAGTTTGTATCAACCGTTACATTTTTTGCACCAAAGCCCAATATTTCCATGCTTATCAAAATGAAGGCTTGGATAGCTTGCTTAAAAATGACTTTTATCTTTTATTGCAAACTCAATTTGTTTGGGTGTATAATTAAGGTATGGTTTTGTTATTTTTGCTTATATCTACCAATCTGTTTGCTGAGACAATAGTCTATCCTGACCTTGACTGGAGCTTTTCCTCGCCTTATGGCTTAGCGGTTTCTGAGGGTGAAGTCTATGTGGCTGACACTGGAAATAATAGGATTCAGAAGTTTGACAAAGGCGGAAGGTTGATTTTAGAATTTGGTAAATTTGGGGAAGCAAACGGCAAATTTAACTCCCCTTATGATGTGGCTGTTGATAAGAATGGGGATATCTATGTGGCTGATACTTGGAACAACAGGATTCAGAGGTTTTCAAGAAATGGTTCTTTTATCTTAAGCTGGGGAAGGCTTGGGGACTCTGCTGGAAATTTTAAGTTTCCCCATTCTTTGGCTATAAATGAAGAGGGTGTCTGGGTGGCTGACACTGGAAATCGCAGGGTTCAAAAGTTCACTAAAGAAGGCGAATTTATTCTGAAATTTGGTGGTTTGAAATGGCCAACAGGGATAAATATAGAAGGGGAGGCAGTCTGGGTTTCTGATGCTGAGAAGAATATGGTCATGAAATTTTCTAAAAGCGGAAAGCTCTTGGATCAAATAAGCGGCTTTGATAACCCCCATGGATTAGTAGCTGGAGGGGATGTTTATGTGGCTGATACTGGAGGAAACAGCATCTTACGGATAAATAATGGCAAGGTTGAAACCTTCCTTTCAGGGATAAAGTCGCCTTATGATGTGGCGGTAGGGGATTCTATCTATGTGGCTGAAACAGGGGCAAATAGGGTTCTTCTCTTTGATAGGGATGGAAAGATGGATGAGTGTTGGCAGACACAAGGTGCAGAGTTTGGCAGATTTTCCGCTCCTTCTGGTATAGTTTGTGGCAAAGACGGAGATGTCTATGTAGCAG
The DNA here is from genome assembly GCA_030018505.1 of bacterium. GTDB lineage: Bacteria > UBA9089 > UBA9088 > UBA9088 > JAGUXG01 > JAGUXG01. The sequence continues at coordinate 59,906 of JASEHO010000001.1, read as the reverse complement.
ATACAGGAAACAATAGGGTCTATAGGCTTGATTCTCTCCTTGTGCCAAAAGATACATGGAATATATCCGCACCTGCTGGAATGACAATGGATGATGAGGGCAATCTCTATGTGGTGAGCAACTTCCTTCATAAGGTGGTTAAGTTTGATAGGTTTGGTAATTCTGTTACAGATTGGGAAGATGAAATGATAAGCCCTAAGGGAATAGCCTATAGCACATTTTCCAAAAACCTCTATGTTAGTGATGCAGAGAGAGGCTGTTTGCTATCCTTTACAAACGATGGAAGGTTTTTGGGGACTTTAGCTGGCGGGCTTTCTGACCCTGCGGGTGTTGTCTGTGATAGGCAGGGTAATCTCTATGTAGCTGATACAGGAGCTAAAGAGATAAAGGTTTTCTCTTCCTCTGGGGCATTAAAGCGAAAGATAAAGGAAGGTATCAATCATCCTTTGGGCATGACCATAGACAAGGAAGGAATTCTCTATGTAAGCCAGCAGAATGGCGACATCTGTAAAATGAATCAATTCGGCACAATCCTGCAAAGGTTTTCTGGGATGAAATATCCACAGGGAATATATATCAATGAAGGCTATCTTTATGTAGCTGACACAGGGAACAATAGGCTGAAAAAGATCTCTTTGGAGGAAAGAGTCAATACAGAAAAAAAGGCCATCTTTGAGAAGTTAGCTTATGAAGAGATTGAAGGATTGCAGAGCAAACCTCCTAAAAAAGAAGGGCATACTTCCTGTTTAATAGAGTTGAAAGATGTAATTAAGATTACAGAAAAACCTTCCAAAAGAAAGGAGCAATTGATACCTTATGTGGTCAAAATAGAGGAAGGACAAGCAGTTGAAATAGAGGAAGAGTTAGCGGTCAAAATAGAAGAAGAGCCAAAAGAAGAAAAGAGGACAGCTCTTCCAGACTTAGTGATTGAAGATATGAATCTTTCTGAAGTAAAGGTTAATAAATGGACAAGGGTCTCGGCAAGGATAGGGAATAGAGGAGAGACTTCTGCTGAATCTATTCCCTTAAAGTTTTTCGCCAACAAAGAGCTAATTTGGTTTGATAGAACAATTCCCTTTCTTGGTTCTAATGAGGATAAGACAAAGAGTATTATCTGGAAACCGCTTGCTTCTGGAAGCTATACCCTCAGCGTGATAGTTGACCCATCCAATACCATAGCTGAATCTAACAAAGAGAACAACAAAAAGGATGTAGAGGTGTTTGTATGCCCATAAGCAACAGCCTACAAAATAATAAAACCCTTGCATAAAAAAGGGCTTCTCTCTATAATTTTAATATGAAGGCAATGTTTGAATTGG
>JASEHO010000001.1:0-58487 GCA_030018505.1 bacterium | reverse complement strand
TTTGTATCACATTTTTCCACCTATGGACAAAAGCTGTCACCATTCAATATCCAACGCATAAAAAAGGGCTTCTCTCTATAATTTTAATATGAAGGCAATGTTTGAATTGGTCAGGGGTCTTTGTATCACATTTTTCCACCTATGGACAAAAGCTGTCACCATTCAATATCCAACCCAGAGAAGAGAACCCCCAGATAGATTTAGAGGTAGTCATAGATTTGTCCTTAATGAGGAGAATTTAGAAGATTGTGTAGCTTGCTGCCTCTGTGCAAGATACTGTCCATCAAATGCCATTAAAATAACGGCATCTTCTGATGAAAAATATCAAAAGAGGGTTCTTACATACGAACTTGACATAAAAAGGTGTATTTTTTGCGGATTTTGCGTTGAAGCCTGTCCAAAGGATGCCCTTAAGATGTCCAAAGATTATGAGCTTGCTACCTTCTCGCCGAATCTTCTCTATTCAAAAGAGACTCTCCTATCTGGCCCAGAGATAATTAGGTTCAAATAAACCTTTTATGTAACCGTTTAGGTTATCCATCAGAAGTGTAAAAAAGGAGATAAGGGAAATATGGAGATGGTAAAATAACGGGTGATTGATAATTGGTTAAATAGTTACCAATTACCATTCATCAGTTACCATTTAACCAGTTACCAAAATAAATATCCCCTTATCCCTATCCCCTTAATCTCCATATCCCCTTTTCTTACACCACCTGAACGGTTACCCTTTTATGGACTGAAAGCAGAATATATGTTCTTTGCTTCTTGCAGTATGCCTTCTACCTCAGAGAGCCTTACCATATTGTGTCCATCGGATAGGGCTTTTTCGGGCTGAGGATGAACCTCCATAAAAAGACCATTTGCTCCGCAGGCAATAGCCGCTCTCACAAGATAAGGCACAAAGCTTCTATCTCCGCCAGATTCAGCGCCACCAGGATAAGCCACAGAATGAGTAGCATCAAAGATAACAGGCCAACCAAAGCCTCTCATAATGGGAAAGGCTCTGAAATCAACAATCAGGTTGTTATAGCCAAAGGAGGTTCCTCTTTCTGTAATAAGGAGTCTGCCGTTAACAGACTCTGCCTTTTCAACAACATATTTCATATCATAAGGGGAGAGAAACTGACCCTTCTTGATGTTTATTGGCTTTTTCTTTGCAGACTCAATTATCAAGTCTGTCTGTCTGCACAAAAAGGCTGGGATTTGGATAAGGTCAGCAACTTCTGCTACTTCATCTACATCTTCTCGGCAATGAACATCTGTGGTGATAGGAAGATTTAAGTCCTTCTTTATCTGGGAAAGAACCTTCAGCCCTTCTACCAGACCAGGCCCCCTAAAAGAGCCTATTGATGAGCGATTTGCCTTGTCATAAGAGCATTTGAAGATAAAGGGGATGTTTAGCTGAGTTGTTATCTCAGAAAGAAAGGACGCTGTTTGGTAGGTGATATCCAGGTTTTCAATCACACAAGGCCCTGCAATCAGAATAGGACATTCTCCTACCTTTATATTGCCTATATCAACACTATTCATTAGGGATGACCACTATCTGCCTCTCTTCCCCTTCACCCTGGCTCAGCGTCGTCACCCTTTTATCTTCCTGAAGGAGAGAATGAATGGCATATCGTTGATATGCAGGCATTGGTTCCAGAGCCACCTCAGATTTTGTAGTAGAGGCTTCATCAGCCGCTCTTTTTGCTAAGTCCATCAGTCTATCCATCTGCCTCTTTCTGTAACCTGCAATATCAAGGATAACCCTTTTCTTCTTTGAGCTTTTTCTGGCACAGATTAGACCGATGATAAACTGGAGAGAATCAAGGGTTTTCCCTTCTCTTCCAATAAGCATGCCAATATCCTCTCCACTAATCTCTACTAAAATATCGTTATCAGCCCTTTTTGCCGTAACATAGCCTTCAATTCCCATAAGCCCTATAACCTTTTCGCATACGGCTTGAGCAATCACCATTAACTCTTCTATTTCTGTTTCCATTTTTCCTCCTTTTTGGAATTATATCACAGGATAGAAGTGTTGGTCAAGAAGTATCTATTCTAAATGAAATTATCTATTGACAGAAACGAAGATAGAATGATAAAATAATTGTTCTATGAAACCAATAATCATTGCTGGAAGAAATAGGTGTGGAAGGACGCTATTATCAGTGGGAATGGCTCTAAACCTACAAGATGTTTCCTATTTTAAGCCTCTTTTTATAAAGAAGGTTTGGGGTAAAAGAGGCATAGATGAAGATGCCAGAATAATAAAGAAGGTCATGGAGCTTCCTTTTTCTGAAACAGAGATTTGCTTAAGCCAGGAAGAAGATATGACAGGGGAAAAGATAAAATCTGCCTTTAAGAAGGTGAGCAAAGGCAAAAGTATTACGGCTGTTGAATCAGACATATTTTATGGCTATAAAAAGGGGTTTTCTGCTTTACATATTGCCCATCTTTTGGAAGGAAAAATCCTCCTTTTGATAGAAAAAGATGATGGTTGGGAGGATGAAGCGGCATTCTTTTCAGAGAGACTGAACAGCAGCCTTTTAGGGATAGTGCTAAATAAGGCAGATGCGTCAGACCTAAAAAAAGAAGGGTTTTTAGGGGCGATTCCCTATGAAAGTAGTCTATCTACCCTCTCTGCCAGACAGATTGCCGAAGAGCTTTATGCCACTATTCTTGCTGGAGACGATGGTTTAGAAAAGGCAATTGAGAATATTTTGGTTGGGGCTATGACTGTAGAGCATGCAAATAAATATTTCTTGCAGGAGAAAAATAAGTGTGTCATCACTGGTGGAGATAGAGAGGATATTATTATATCTGCCTTATCTACCCCAACATCCTGCGTAGTTATTACCGGAGATATTGTGCCATCCATTAGCGTAATTGAAAAGGCTGAGAGAAAAAAGATTCCCCTTCTTTCTGTCTCATGGGATACATTTACTACCGCAGAAAAGATTGAGGCGATTGTTCCAAGGATAAGACCAGAGAATAAAGAGATGCTTGCCAGAATAAAAGAGATGACAAAGCCTACTGCAGACAAGATAGCCTCGCTTTTAAGCCTTTCGTAATTCTTTCACTTTACCCTTCTAAATGAAAGTAGTCTTGCTTTGTGGAGGAAAAGGGGTCAGGCTCAAAGAGGAGACAGAGACAAAACCAAAGCCTATGGTGGAAATAGGGGGTAGGCCAATCCTCTGGCATATTATGAAGATCTATAGCCGCTTTGGGTTTTGTGACTTCATCTTAGCCCTTGGATATAAGAAGAACCTGATAAAAAATTTTTTTCTCAATTACGAGGTAATGGCTCAAGATTTCACTATAGAATTGGGTGGGCTTAGTAAGATAGAACTTCATAACAAACATAAAGAGACAGGCTGGAGAATTACTCTGGTTGATACAGGAGAGGATACCCTAAAAGGGGCAAGGATAAAACAGGTTGAAGGGTATATACCAGATGAAACCTTTATGCTCACTTATGGGGACGGTGTTGCAGACATAGACTTAAAAAAACTCCTTTCTTTTCATAACTGCCATAAAAAGATGGCGACAGTTACAGGTGTAAGACCTCCATCTCGATTTGGAGAGATAAAAGCTAAGGATGGAAGAGTAGTCTCTTTCTCAGAAAAGCCGCAGGTGTCAGAAGGGCTTATAAATGGAGGCTTCTTTGTTTTTAACAGAAAAGTTTTTGACCATCTTACAGAAGACCCCAATTGCGACCTTGAAAAGGATGTTTTAGAAAAATTGGCTACTTCGGGTGAGCTTATGGTCTATGAACATTCAGGTAACTGGGAGTGCATGGATACCTTAAGGGATATGGAGCATCTGAATTATTTGTGGAAGAAGGGTGAAGCCTTCTGGAAGAGATAGGTAAATATAAAATTCCGCGGTAGCTCAACGGTAGAGTGGATGGCTGTTAACCATTAGGTTGCTGGTTCGAATCCAGCCCGCGGAGCCAGATAATTACTATCCATTAATCGAAAGAAGAGCCAAAATTTTAAATTGTTCGGTTTTTGAAAACCGAAATTATAGTTTTGGTATATTTTATAGTGATGTTAGAAAAAGAAAAAAGCAGGTTATTGAAGATACTCAAAGATAAAGCCCTTAAAAAGGTGGCGGCAGAGTTGTCCTCTGGTCGCAAAAGCCATTATTATATAGATGGAAAGCTGGTAACCTTAGACCCTGAAGGGGCATTTCTGGTAGCAAAGATTATTATAGAATTGCTAAAGAAAGATAATGTTGATGGGATTGGGGGTCTGACCATAGGCGCTGACCCAATTGTCTCAGCAGTCGCTGCTATAAGCTATAAAGAGGGTTTTCCTATTCCAGCCTTTATTGTTAGAAATAGTCCCAAAAAACATGGAATGATGAAGCTTATTGAGGGTCCCATTAAAGAAGGCTCCAGGGTGGTGATTGTGGATGATGTTGTTACTACAGGAGGTTCTATAGAAAAGGCTATTTCTGAGGTTGAAAAAGCCAGTTGCAAAGTAATAAAGGTGATCGCCATAGTTGATAGGCTGGAGGGTGCAAAAGAGAGGTTTGCTGAAAAAGGCTATAACTTTATCTCTATCTTTACACGAGAAGATTTAGGGTTATGATAACACTTTAGCCATCTGAAGTAAAGATTAACCAGAGGGCACAGAAGATCACTAGCAAATTGCAAATTTAGCATTTAGCATTACAAATTAAAATAATCAATTTGCTTTTGTTAAATTTGCTAGTGAAATTCTCCGTGAACTCGAGTCTTTCAGTCTTTTTGCTTCAGTTAGGTAAATAGTTACGATATTTGTAGCAGAATATAAGGCTAAATTGCCAGGTGAGGAGGAAATCAGAAGAGGATTACGGAATATGATAAGGAGATGAAGGTGCATGGGTGATTATTCAGACATCATTGACAATAGAAAGAAATACTTAAAGGACGAGATTAACGACCGGCTTAGTGGAGCAAAAGAGGTAAAGTTTGCAGTGGGTTACCTCTATCCCTCCGGACTCTACCAGATTGCCGAGAGATTAGGGGAGCTTGAAAATGCTAAAATTCTGGCTGGCACTCTGAGTAAAGATGCTATTGAATTCTTAGCAGAAAATATTGCCAGCGAAGAAGAACTGAAAGAAGATGTTGAAATCCAGCGTAAATCTGAAAAGGAGAAGATAAAAACAACCATAGGTAATGCTGTTGGTTCAAATATCGCCGCCCTTCCTCATTCATTAGACAAGGAAGATAAACTACGCCGACTTTGTAAGTTGATAAAAAGTAGAAAGATAAAAATCAAACTTTACACCAAACACCCGCTTCATGCCAAGGCGTATATCTTTAAGCATAAGGATGATGTGGCCAGGGCTTCAGCCGCCGAAGGAATTGGGATTATTGGCTCAAGCAACCTTACCATAAGCGGATTTCACCACAATACTGAACTGAACACCTATGTCAGGGGTCAAAAAAACTTTGAAGAGATGAATGACTGGTTTGATAAGCTCTGGGAGGAGGCGATTGATTTTGAGCAGGAATTAACCTCAAAGATTGAAGAGTCCTGGGCATTAAAGACAGTCAACCCTTATGATATTTACATCCTTACCCTTTATCATTTAGTTAAGGGCAATCTTGAAAAACATACCTCAACCATCTGGAATTGGGATGATATGCCGCCGCTCTATTCTTTTCAGAAGGTAGCCATTATGCAGGCATATCAATGGTTGAATGAGTATAACGGTGTGTTTATTAGTGATGTGGTTGGTCTGGGAAAAACCTTTATTGGAGCAGGGCTTTTGCGTCAGTTAAATAAGCGTGCTCTGGTTATTTCTCCTCCGGGGCTGGTTGAGATGTGGGAAAAATTTGGCGAGAAGTTCAAGATTGATTTGCAGATTATCTCTCGCGGGATGCTATATAAAGGAAGTTATAATAAAGAAAGTATCTTGAAGAAATATGAGGGTAGAGATGTAGTCTTGATTGATGAAAGTCACCATTTCAGAAACAGTAAGGCTAAAATGTATCAAGAACTCCAACCTTTCCTGATAAACAAGCAGGTTATCCTGATGACCGCTACCCCACAAAACACCTCTCTCTGGAATATCTATAACCAGATAAAGCTCTTTGCTCAAAGTGAAGAAAATATCTTTCCAGTGGGAGAGGCTCATCTAAGGAACCTATTTAAAAAAGCAGAGGAAGGTAAATTCCCTATCAAAGAATTGCTAAAGCATATCCTGATTAGAAGAACAAGAAACCATATCAAGCAATTTTATAAAGGCCAGGATGAATTTGAGATTGAATTCCCTGAAAGAGATTTGAAGACCATCACTTACAACATCAACGATACTTACCATAACCTCTATAAACAGATTAGAGGATTATTAAGTAGTCTGACTTATGCTCGCTATAATCTGTGGAAGTATGTGCTTGATGATAAAAAGAATCAAAAGCCATATACAGACTTAAAAGGTGTTGTAGGTACTCTGAAGGTGTTTCACAAGATAAATCTTTTCAAAAGGCTGGAAAGCTCCATATTTGCCTTCAGGATGACCATTAAAAACCTTCTTGGGATTTATATGAAGTTCAAAACAGTAGTTGAGAAAAAAGGGATAGTGCCGGCTGGAGAAAAGATACAGGAAAGGATGTACCGTTGTGACCTTAATGGTCTATTGGATGGAATAGAAGAATTAGCCAAAGATTATAAGGCGGAGGATTTTGATATTGCTAAATTAAAAAAGGACTTGAAACATGACATAGATATTTTTGAAAAAGTGTCCAAAGACCTGAATACCATACCTGAAGACGATGATAAAAAACTGGAACGACTTAGAGAGATTATCGAGGAAATTAAATACCAGGATAAAAAAGAGAAGATTTTAATCTTCAGTGAATATGCAGATACGGTTAACTACTTGAAGGATAAATTGACAAAGAGCTTTGAACTGGTAGATTATGCCACAGGTGATACAAAGAATATATTAAGAAAGATTCAAGCATTTTCTCCAGAGGCCAATGACTACGATGGTCAGGAAAGAATTGATATTATGGTTGCTACAGATGTCTTAGGAGAAGGACATAATTTGCAGGATTGCAGTGCAGTAATAAATTATGACCTTCATTGGAATCCTGTTAGACTGATACAACGCGCTGGAAGGGTGGATAGGATTGGCTCAAAGGCTGATGTTATTTTGGTGAGAAACTTTTTGCCTGTTGATGAAGTAGAAAAGGAGATTAATCTGAAAGACCATTTGCAAAGAAGGATTGAGGAAATCCATTCATATATCGGTGAGGATAGTCAGATATTAGAGGAAGATGAGCAGCTTAATCAAGAGGCAATGTACACCATTTATGATAAAAAGGATATTGACGAGCTTGAGAAACAAGGGGATGTTGAATTTAGCTTTGAAGAGGCAGAGAATATTATCAGACAAATTGAAAAGGATAACCCTGAGTACCTTTCTCTGATAAAGAAGATGCAATTAGGACTTCGCTCAGCAAAAGAAGGTGTGGGAAGTAAGGGCACTTATGCTTTTTTCCGAAGTGGTTGCCGAGCTAACTTATTAATAAAACAACCGGATGGGACTATTATTGACGACTTTTCAAAAGTAATTAATGAGATTCGATGCGAAAGACACTGTCCTGAAAAAGCAGTTACAGGGAAAGATAAGGAGAGATACTTTAATGACTTAAATGAGTTAAAAGCTTTTACTAAAGCATCACTTGAAAAAGGTGAGATTAAAGAGCGAGTTCATCCTGAGGTTAGAAGAACAAAGAGGAGGCTTCAGGAACTTATTTCTGATGCAGAAACTCAAGATTTTATTGAAAATGCTGAGAAGATAGATGCTGCCCTGAATGAATATTTTCCTTATCACTTAGTCCCAGTCCTGAAAAGACTAAATAAACAAAAATACTCAGAAGAAGAGTATTTCAACGAACTGGTCAATATCTATAATAAAGAGAAGTTAGGTGAAATTGTCAATAGGTTTAAGTCTCCCTCAAAAGTTGAGTCAATAGAATTTATTTGTGGGGAGATTTTGGTTTAAGCTGAACTGATAGGAATTTGCTTTTTGAGCATTTTGAATGTGAGATTCACTATGGAAGGAATTAAACAGAATGATTTCTATTATTCAGGCAAGATAGAATTGCTTAAAAAAAGTACAGTGGCAGTGTTTTGCTCAAGAGAGATTCCTTTAAGTATTTATCATCAGGCAAATGAGCTTTTCTTGAGAATGCTATCACTACCTATAGTCCTGGCTGGTGGCTGGCAGTCGGTTATGGAGAAAAGGATGTTAAAAAACTACAAGGCTCAAAATACCTCTGCTTGTGCTCAAATAATCTATTTTCTGGCTAAGGGTATCAAAAGCTTTAGCTTGCCAGATTATCTTGAAAAGCCATACAATGAAGGCAATCTACTGGTAATTTCGCCATACCTGAAACAAAAATGTATCTCGATTAAGAGAGTACAGGTCAGGGATAAATTGATATTAAAGTTGATAGACTGTTATTTATTTCTTTACATCAATCCCGGTGGGCACCTGGAAGCTTTATACGAAAAGTGCCTTCAGAAAGAGAAGATAGTTTATCTCCTAAAACACCATTTGAATGTTGGATATCTAAGGGATGGCGTTAAGTTAATTGAAGAAGCAAATGTGGAGGGTTTAATAAATGGCTGATTCGAAACGCATCAGAGAATTACTTGAGGCTTTGAATACCGAAGCCGATCTCGCCAGACTCTTTATAGAAGAGCTTGACTTCGAGATGAGCAGGCAAAATATTCTTGAAGTGCTCACCCCTAAATATCAACCACAAGTTGAAGACCTGAAGATCATTGCTGAGTTAGGTGAGTTTAAGATTATCCTGTGTCGGATAAAGCGTCTTCTAAAGGGAGATGAACGCGAAATATTTAATCAGATTGCAAACCGTTATTCTCATTCCTTAGTTGTTTTTACCAGCCCGGATTTCTCAGAGTGGCATTTTACCAGTCTAAAATATATTGAACTAGAAAAGCAAAAGCTCGAAAGAAAAATACGGCCATTTAGAAGGATTGTTGTTGGAAAGACCGAACGGCTCAGAACTGCCGCAGAAAGAATAGCCCTGTTAGAGGTATCTGATTCTGATTCCCCTTTGGTTATCCATAATAGATGTAACCAGGCCTTTGATGTAGAGGCAGTTACCAGAGATTTTTATCGAGACTTTGTTCACTATTACAAGCTACTTCGGGATGAGGTTAAAAGGACAAATAAGATAACCCAGGAGAAGGCAGATTTATTTACCCAAAATCTCTTTAACCGTCTCTTTTTCCTCTACTATATTCAGAAGAAGAGGCTACTGAATGAAAACCCCTATTATCTTTATGATAATCTTAAGTTATGCCTAAAAGACAAGGTAAATTATTACCAGGAGTTTTTGATACCAGTCTTTAAAAAACTCTCTAATCCCAAGTATAGCAACGGTCGATTTAACAATATCCCTTTCTTAAACGGCGGCTTGTTTGAGTATGAGGATACAGAGGAAGAGGTCATCATACCCAATGAGATTTTTAAGGTTATATTTTCCGACCTGTTAGAACGATATAATTTTACTGTTCGTGAGGATACCGAATTTGAGCAGGAAGTGGCTATTGACCCTGAGATGCTGGGAACTATCTTTGAGCAGTTGATTTTGAACCTTGAACATCAGGAGTTTAAAGATATTCCTGATCCCAGACGGAGCACAGGGAGCTATTACACCCCTAAGTTTATTGTGGCTTTTATGGTTAAGCACTCCCTTCTAAATTATTTATCCGCTAATAATATAAACAAAAATCTGCTAAGAAGACTGGTGTTTAATTTAGATGTGGATGGTTTTGCAGAAGATGAACTGACTGGAATAAGAGAGGCATTATTAAAGGTCAAGATTGTTGACCCTGGGGTTGGCTCTGGGGCTTTTGCTGTGGGGATTTTGCTCAAGATGGTGGAGATTGTTAAGGCGATTGATTCTAATATGGAGTGCATCGTCCGTGACGATGCATGCATTGACATGGTCAATGCACTCCAAAAAACAGAACAGAAGGATTACCGCTATCACCTGAAGCGCCAGATTATTGAGAATAATATCTATGGCGTGGATATTCAAAGAAGGGCGGTCAATCTGGCTAACCTGCGATTGTGGCTTTCTCTGATAGTTGATTTAGAGGTAGAGGATATTAAGGATATTCCACCACTTCCTAACCTTGACTTCCATATCATTGAAGGGGACAGCCTAATATCAAAGGTTGGTGATTATCCCTTTGATATAGAAAAGAAGGTTAAATTAGATACGCAAGGCGCTGATTTGCTGGATAATTTCGTAAAGCTCAAAAGAGATTACGAGGAGTTACCTACCAAAGAGGCCAAGGATAAGGCGAAGGTTAAGATAGAGAGGGCAAAGAAAGATTTGGTCAGATGGTTCTTCAGGATGAAAATAAAGGAAGCAGAACAGGAATTGGCTCGATTAGAGAGTCAACTGGAACTATTTGCGGAATATAAAAGTCAGGCGGAATTGCCTTTTAAGGAGATAATTAAAAAAGAGATACAAAAGTTGCAGGGGCATTTGAATAATGTCGATAGCCTTTGCAATCTCTTTAACTGGGGGCTGGATTTCTTTGAGATTATATCGATGAAGGAAGGGTTTGATATTGTTATCGGCAACCCGCCCTATGGGGTGAAGGTGCCCACAACAGTCAAGGATGAGTTTAGGCTGGGAAGCAAAGATAGCTATGGTCTGTTTACCTCTCTTGCCTTGAAGATACTTCGACCAGGTGGCACACTCTCCTTCATTATGTCTGACACCTGGCAGACTATCCGAACTCACAAGGAATTACGCGACCAGTTGTTAAGTCAAACTGATGTTCAATACCTAATCTCTGTGCCAAATGATACCTTTGCCGCCACAGTCAATCCTGGGGTTTACTCCTTTATTAAACGATTTAAACCCGAAGAAGGTGGAAATAACTGGATATTAGCTGCGGATTTCTCACCGCTGTCTATTGAAAAAGGAGATGTAGAGGCTGCCTTTGAGCTACTGATGGAACACAAGGGCTTTGATGAGTCAAAGGATGGTGATACAATTTGGTCTGATAGAGATATGGCTATCTTTGCTTACAGACAGAAGCTTATCACCCGCTTTTCCAATCATTCATTCTTCATTGCCTCACCAAAGCTCTTTGGCTTGATGCGGGATGTGGGGAATAAGAAGCATAGAGAGTTTGAACTGGGAGAGGTAGATAAAGAGCCAGATACCTATCTGGTGGAGTTTAATGGCAAGGAGCTGGAGCTGGTGAAGCTTGGGGATGTGGCTGAGGTGAAACAGGGGTTGGCAACAGGTGATAATGATTACTATCTGAGACAATCAAGGGAACGGATTAAGGGCGTTGGCAAGAACTATCCAATGGTGGATTTTGATCTGGTTTTAACTGAAGATGATCTGGAAAGGATTGTCAATGATGAGGAATTGAGGAAACGGGTTATTGAAAAAGGGATTTGCAAGGAAAGGGGCAAAGACCCTGAGCGATATTTTGGCAGGAGATATTTTGTGCCTTACGACAAGGGAGGTGCCTCTGACATCGAAGAAGGCTGGCTGCCTAATTACTATGTGCCGACGGATTACTTTATCGATTGGTCAGAAGAGGCGGTCAGGAGGATGAAGACCCTAACGATTGTGGAGAGAGACGGCAGGGGATCTAATAAATTGTGCTCCAGATTCCAGAACGCTGATTTTTATTTCAGGAAGGGGATAAGCTTTTCTTGGGCTGGCATATATTGTCCTACCTTCAGATTAAATTACGAAGGACCTTTTGATCATGGTAGTTCTGATATTCTCAACATTGCACATGACATAGAAGAAGTGTTGGGCCTGTTATGTTCTAAGCTAACCCGCTATTTATCCAGAATATTTATTAATCACACAGTGAATTATGGAATAGAAGATGTTAAAAAGATTCTTTTGCTGACAAACCTAAATAGATTAAAAATCCTCATCTCCCAAATCATCACCAAGCAAAAGCAAAACCTCCGCTACGACTACATGACCAACGAGCAAATAGAGATAGACAAGCTGGTCTATCAGATGTACAACCTGAACGAAGACGACACCAAAGAGGTAGAGAACTGGTATTTCCGCCGCTATCCCAAATTGGCAAAAGTAATAGAGGAGAAATTAAAGGAGAAAAGATGTGGCAAAGAAGTTAACATATAACGCCTTATTGTTTTATAAAACATAGTAAAAGAAATAAAGAGGTATTTTAAGATAATTTTGACTTACAATAACCAATATAGCTCAAAGGGGGCGAAATATTGGAAATTACAGTTTATGGGTAGAGTATTTTTTGATGTAGAGACAAAGAAGAGCTTTCAGGAGACAGGTGGGAAAAAAGAGGATCTTGTCGTCTCTTGTGCTGCTGCCTTTTCAGAAGAGGAGAATAGGTTCATTCATTTTAGAGATAACCAGGTTCAAGAGCTGATAGAAAATTTATTCTCTGCTTCACTTGTCATTGGTTTTAACATCTTAGGGTTTGACTATTATGTTTTGAAGCCATACACAGAAAAGGACCTATTCAGCCTTCCCACCCTTGACTTAATGAGAGAATTACAGAAGGAGTTGGGCTTTAGGTTAAGCCTTGATCATTTGGCTTTGGAGAATTTAGGAAAGGGTAAAAAGGGAAGTGGTCTGGATGCCATTAAATGGTATAGAGAGGGAAAGATTGATAAGCTTCTTGAGTATTGCGAATATGATGTAGAGATAACAAAGGAGCTGTATGAGCTTGGAAAAAAGCAGGGGTTTCTCTATTACAGGGATAAGATTAAAGGCGAGAAAAAAAAGGTCAAATGTCTATGGTAAAAAACATTGTTCTCATCGGTTTTATGGGTTCAGGAAAGACATCTGTTGGAAAAGCCCTTTCCATGAAGCTAAACCTTCCTTATGTTGACAGCGATGGGGTCATTGAGGCAGAAGAAAAAAGACCAATATCTCAAATCTTTGAGGAGGATGGAGAGAGCTATTTCAGAGACAAAGAGATAGAAGTGATAGAAAGTCTTTCTGAGAGAAGGGGCTGGATAATCTCAACAGGTGGGGGTGTTGTGTTAAATCCAGAGAACATTTTTAATCTAAAAAGGAATGGTTTGATATTTTATTTGAAAACAACACCCTCAGTAATATATAATAGAATAAAGGATGACTCAACAAGACCATTAGTTAATGTTTCTAATCCTCTTGAGAGGATAGAGAATCTGCTGAGAAGAAGAACCTGGCTGTATGAAGAGTCAGCAGACTATGTTGTTGATACATCAAGCCTTACCATTGATGAGGTGAGAGATAAAATTATAAAGATAGGAGGTAAAAAATGAAAGTATCTAAAGCATTATTGTGGGTAATGCTGCTCGGGCTTCCAGCATGTGGGATGAATATTGCCTTCATAGATAGCCAAAAGGTCTTTAGTAGCCACCCGGAGACAAGGAATGCCAGTGAGGCTCTAAATAAGGAGGTAGAGCAGAAGCAGACTGAACTAAAGGTGGCTGAGGAAGAGATATTGGCTATGAGGGAAGAGCTAACCAAGCCCCTCTCAGAAGAGGCAAGAAGGAGAAAGGAAGCAACCATCAAGGTCAAGCTGGAAAAGTTAGAAAAATCTCGTCAATCTGCCTTATCTTCATTAGAGGAAAAAAGAACAAAATTAGAGGCAGAAATAAACAAAAAGATATATGAGGCAATTGAGGTTTTAGCTAAAGAGAAGGGAATAGACCTTATCTTAGATAAAAACAGTGTTATTTATGGAACCCCAACCAGCGAGATTACAGACGAGATAATAGAGAGGGTAAATCCCAAAAAGGATGAAACTAAGTAAGGTAGCTGAAATTGTTGAAGGAAGGCTTTTTGGAGACCCAGATATTGAGATAACAGGTGTAGCCGGGCTTGATGAAGCAGAGGCTGGGGATATTACCTTTGCTACAAACGGAAAGAAGGAAGCAAAGGCAAGTGCTATTCTGGTAAAAGATGGGGTTAATCCCAGCGGCCTACCCTATATTATCGTCCAAAACCCTAAATTAAGTTTCTGTAAACTACTTTCAGAGTTTGCCAGGACAAACCATCCCTCTGGAATTCATAAATTGGCTGTGATAGGAAAGGCAGTGCTCGGAAAGGATGTGGCTATTGGTGCAGGGTCAGTTATAGAGGACGGCGCAAGGATAGGAGATAAGGTCATCATTTATCCCAATGTTTATATAGGAAAGGATGTCTCTATTGACAAAGGCACGATAATCTATCCACAGGTAGTGATAAAAAGGGCAAGGATAGGAAAGGGTGTGATTGTCCATAGTGGCGTGGTGATAGGCAGTGATGGCTTTGGGTATCTTCAGCATAACGGCGAGAATGTGAAGGTTCCTCACCAAGGAAATGTTGTGATAGAAGATGAGGTTGAGATAGGGGCAAACACAACTATTGACTGCGGAACTACAGGCTCTACAGTGATTGGTGCAGGCACAAAGATAGACAACTTAGTCCAGATAGCCCATAATTGCGTAATCGGAAAGAACTGCGTTATTGTTGCTCAGGTAGGAATATCAGGCTCTGTCCAGATTGGAGACAATACTATAATTGCTGGTCAGGTTGGCATATCAGATCACATAAAGATAGGAAAGAATGTGAAGATTGCAGCCAGGGCTGTGGTGACAAAGAATATAGGGGATGGAAAAGTCGTATCTGGCTTTCCAGCCAAGGACCATCAAAAAGAAAAAAGGCTTATTGCCTCTATTAACCAGCTTCCTGAACTGATAAAAAGGGTAAAAGGGCTTGAGAATGGTGAAAAGTGAAAAAAGAATATATTCCTTGTCCTATATGTTCCTCTGAGCATTCAAAGGTTTTATATGAGCCTTGGGTAGATGTGGATGACCCTGTTAAGCTCTATGGTGCTGCCTCGGGTATTCAAGGGACCCAAAGATTAGTTACCTGTAAAGATTGCGAAATGATCTATGAAAATCCGAGGTTTCCTGAAAAGGTTATATTAGAAGGTTATACAAGCTCTATGGAAGCTGGACACGACAGCCAATATCAAATGCGGGTCAATAGTTTTTATAGGGCTTTGAAGCCATTAAGCAAGGTTATTCCACCTAAGGGTGCAAAAGTTCTGGATATCGGGACAGCAGGAGGTGCATTCTTAGAAGCGGCAGAGAGATTTGGATATGTAGCTATAGGGTTAGAACCCTCCCTCTTTCTTGTTAATGAAGGAAAGAGACGGAATCTTAAGATTGAGCAAGGCACGATAGATAACCATCCTTTTCCTAAAGAGAGCTTTGATATGGTCTGCCTTTGGGATGTCCTTGAACATCTGACAGACCCAAAAAACAGTCTTCTTAAGATACGAGCCTTAATAAAACCAGGTGGCATCTTACTTATCAACTACCCGGATATAGGAACTTTAATGGCAAAGATTGCTGGTAAGAGATTTTGGTGGTTACTCTCTGTCCATTTACACTATTTCACGCAAGAGACTATTAAGAAGATTTGTAACTACACAGGTTTTGAAGTCTTTTGCTTTCAAAAATACTGGCAGATATTGGAATTTGGATACTTAGAAGATATGGCCATCCATTACAAAATACCGCTTAGCAAATTTTTGAAAAGGCGGACACCAAAGTTTATTCAACAGATTCCAATTCCATACTATGCAAGCCAAACAACAGCTATTGCAAGATTAGAATAATTAGGGAAAAATTTCGCGATATTATCTTTGTTTTTCGGCGATTATACCAACTATTTTTTAGACCTGTCAAATATGGACAAAACTAAAAATAGGTTAGATAGCTAAGAAATAATGACCATATACATATTAGGAGGGGGACCAACTGCACTTGCACTTTCCGATGGGCTTTTAGACTCAAAGATTCCCTTTGTTGTCATTGAAAAAGAGCCTGAGGTTGGTGGGCTTTCTCAAACCCTAAAATGGGATAATCACGGCTTCCATGACCTTGGTCCTCACAAGATATTTTCCTTAAACAAGCCTCTAATGGCTCGGGTTAAGAACCTTTTAAAAAGCAATGATTGGTTGGTTAGACCAAAGAAAAGCAGTATATATATAAAAAAGCATTTTTTGCCGTATCCGCCGTCTCCTTTTTCGCTTATTAGTATCTATGGACCAATAGGGTTTTTAGGGAAAATCTTTGATTTGATTATTGCCCGCATTCACTTAAAGAAGGAAAATACTGAATTAACCTTTGAGAAAGATTTGAAAGCTCGTCTTGGCCAGGGCATTTATGAAACACTATTTAAGCCTATTGCTTTGAAGCTCTGGGGGGACCCTACAAAATTAGATGTAAGTCTTTCAAAAAGCAGAGTCCAGACACCATCTTTATTTGAGGTAATTGTTAAAACCTTAAAAATCCGCACTGCAAGTAAATTTGAAGCCCTTGAGTTTTACTATCCTAAAGGTGGACTCCAAAGGGTATGGGAGGCTATCCTGTCTAAGTCCCAAAATCAAGGAAGGTTTTTGGTAAACAAGGAGGTTTTTGCCATAATCGCTGAGGATAGCATAATCAAAAGAATTCGGTATAAAGACCGAATTACTAAAAAGGAAGAGGAGATTATTCTTGATAAAGATGATGTTGTCGTCTCGACCCTTCCTTTACAAGAGATTCCGAAGCTTATGGGAAATGGGATCAATTCTACCACAGCAGAGAAGATAAAGAAAGGTATTCAACTTAATGACCTTATTATGATATTCTTCAAGATAGACAAGCAAAGCCTCTTAGATGATTCTTGGGTATTTATACCAGATTCGGAAATTATCTTTCACAGGCTGAGCGAACAAGAGTCGTTTGACCCAGGGATGACACCAAATGGTAGCATCGTCTGTTGCGAGATTATGAGCAATCCTACCAGACCAATGAACAAACTTTCAGATGAAGAGCTTATTGCTTCTACAAAGAAAGGATTGGCTGATATGGGGTATGATGGTTTTTCAATTATTGATCAGCGTGTCATTCGCCTGCCTCTATCATATCCTGTCTTTTGGACCGGTTTTTCCCCAATCTTATCAGAGATATTGGATTACTTAGATCAATTTAAAAATTTTAGAACCATAGGTCGTCAGGGTAGCTTTAGCTATATTGGTACCCTTGATGCTATGGATATAGGCTATGGAATGGCTAGATGGCTAATCAACCGCAAGGAAGGTGATGCCGATATTATGTGGAAAGAAGAAAGGAAAAGGACAAGCTATTATCCTGTGCTTGATTGATATGCACATCACATTGGTATCTCCAAGAATTGCTGTGCAAAAAGGTGACTTCTTGGGTTCAGGCATTCCATATTGGCCAATAGAAATGGCAGTGCTGGCAGCTTTTTTGAAACTTCGAGGAGAAAAGGTGTCAGTAATAGACCTATTTGGTAGCTCTCCAACAACTCTTGAAGAAAGAGATGATTATTATCTTCAAGGAAGACCATTTCAGCATTTTATTAGAACGCAGGAAGTAGTTGATGCTGATATAGTTATAGTATATGCCCTCTCCTATATGTCACATAAGGAGATTCTCTCTATTGCCACGGCGATTAAAAAACATAAACCTCATGCAACTATTGCTATATTAGAAAACTCACAAGCAGTTACAGGGTATGCCCTTGATTATTCTGCCGAAGAGTTCTTTGATGCTGGTGCAAATGCCTTGTTATGTGGAGAGGTGTATTGGAATTGGAATGAGATTATTGCCTTTCTCAAAGATCCAAAAGGCGAGCCTTGCGAGAATATTCTCGCGCCAAATTTGTCTGAGAGGAAGGTAAATCGTAAGTTCAATATGAAACCGAGTTATCCTATACCAGCATGGGAACTCTTTCCTCTAAAAAATTATTGGTCTATTCCTTACTCTCACGGTCCCAAGACAAATCGGTTTTTTCCTATGTTGACTTCACGCGGCTGTCCCTTTTCTTGTGATTTTTGTGTAATTCCAGAGACAAACATTAGGCGATGGCGACCAAGAGAACCAGAGGAGGTGGTAAATGAGATGATTGAACTTCGTAACCTATTCTCTGTCTATCATTTTCAGATTGAAGACCTTAATCCAACTGCAAATACCTCCCAATGGAATGATATATGTAATCTATTGATAGAGAAGAAGGCTGGGGTATATTTTTATTTTGTGAGTGGCACTAAGGCTGAAACCATAAAACTTGATAAAGTGCCTCTCTATGCCAAAGCAGGCTGTAGATATATCTCTATCAGCCCTGAATCAGGGAGCAAAAAGGTGCTCAAGGCTATAGGAAAAAGTTTTTCCCATAGCCATGGTGAATTGTTAGTAGAATCCTGTCGTAAACATGGAATCTATACGCAAGCCTGCTTTTTGGTTGGTCATCCCACAGAATCCGAAGAAGATCATAATCTTTCCTGTGATTATCTGTATTCGTTAATACGAAAAGGGCTTGACGAGGTAGCTGTTTTTATCATAGCTCCATTAGCTGGAAGCTCTCTCTATAAACAAAAGAGCATTGAGTTTACTTCCCAGAATGCTTTAATAAGCTTTAGTCCGAAAGGACGAATTGGTTGGAAAAGATTGGAAGCCAGACGCTGTGAACTGATTAAAGTATTCCTTTTTGAAAAGCTTAAAAAGGGAGGAGACCTTTGGCTTTCCGCAATAAGGGCATTGGTTGGAATGCCACGCACTAAGGTGGAGAATCTACCACGGAGGATACTCTTTATCTATTGGTTATTATTAAAATATCGTTTGCAAGGACTATTAAAAAAATATGTATACCGATTTTGGTGAGCCAATTTCTTTTTCGGCATAAAGTAATAAACTTGCAAGTTTCTTAAACTTGCTGTAAAATTAAGGATTGTGGAAGATAAATTAAGTATCTTATTGGTGATTCCTTGTTTTAATGAAGCCTCAAATATTGGTAAACTCCTGGAAGAAATCAGGGGATTAAAAGAAGGTTATGATACCATAGTGATAGATGATGGTTCTTGCGATGAAACATATACTATAGCCTCTCATCTTTCTTCCTGTATTAGATTAATAACTAACCTGGGTATTGGAGGTGCTGTTCAAACTGGCATAAAGTATGCCAGGGAGAAGAATTATGATCTATGCATCCAGGTGGATGGTGATGGTCAACATCCACCCGATCAGACTCGTCTTCTGATAGAAAACTACAAGAAATCTTCAGCTAATTTAGTTATAGGCTCAAGATTTATCAAAGAAGAGGGTTTTCGTTCAACCTGGGCACGAAGATTAGGGATTAATCTTATTGGCACTGCTATAAAATGGTTATATGGAACGAAGATTACAGACCCAACAAGCGGATTGAGATTAATGGACAGAAAAGCTATGGATATATTTTCAAAAGACTACCATGAGGACTTTCCAGAGCCAATCGCAGTAGCAAAGGCATTAGAATCTGGGCTCAGTGTTCAAGAGGTGCCAGTAACGATGAACTTACGAAAATATGGAAACAGTTCAATTACAGGAAGGAAGAAATTGACCTATATGTTAAGGGTTATTGGCTATATAATTCTTATGCGTTTGGGAAGGTTGATGCGACTATGACATACCAACCAACGCTTCAGACAACTATTTTTATCCTGCTCTTCTTGGTACTCTATCTATTCCTTATTATAAGAAAAGCTGTCAAAAATGATATAGATTTATATGATCTGTTACTTTTGTCAACAGTGGCTATTGTTCCAACTATTTTTGTCTTCTTTCCGAAGATTGCAGTAGTACTTGCAGCATTGATTGGCGTTGGATATCTATTTTTTGTATTCTTTGGTTTGCTTTTCTTAATAATATTCATTTATCTTTACAGGCTGGTGCTTAAGTCAAATCGTAATCACAAGATGATTGTTTTGTTAGTGCAAGAGATTAGTCTCTTAAAAGAGAGATTAAAAGATAGGGAGGATATATGAAAAAAATTTGTTTAGCAGCTATTTGTTTGGTCTCCTTATTCTTAAATACTTATGGAATATGGGGAGGGATTCCAAGTAAGGAGCGTCTAAAATTGCTCTTCTCTAATGAGCAAGAGATAAAAGATCTATCGGCGATAATGAAGGAGACCAGAGATGAGATCTATGCTAAAACAAAATATTTTGGTGTCCCTACTAATATTCAGGAGGATTATTATGATGTAGTAGTTGATTCAAAAGAGAGGAAGATGTCTAAATATCTTATAGGCTCTCTTCGTTCCTTCCTTCTTCGCTCTTACTATCCTGATGAACATGTTCCTCTGGTTGCTTTGGGAAATATGAATCCAAAAAACTTAGACTTCAATCCCAATTATTTTAGTTATGGAGGATTATACATCTATTCTGTAGCCATATCTCTTAAAATAGCCTCAGTCCTTAATCTTCTCACCATATCTCCTGATACCTCATACTATTTTCTTAATCCTTCCGAAATGGGAAAAATCTTTATTATGGGTCGGTTGATAGGAGCATTAATGGGAGTTTTAGCTATATACATATTCTA
This sequence comes from bacterium, assembly GCA_030018505.1. Lineage (GTDB taxonomy): Bacteria > UBA9089 > UBA9088 > UBA9088 > JAGUXG01 > JAGUXG01. Next base: position 38,075 of record JASEHO010000001.1, on the reverse strand, counting down.
TCTGCTTGGCTCCTTGCTTTATAATAAAAATGTTGGTTTAATAGCCGCGCTTTTTTTAAGTCTTACGCCAGCAATACCTATTTTCAGCCACTATATGAAGCCTTATGTCTTTAATCTGCCTTTTTATCTCCTTGCATTTTATTATGCTGTTAAGATTTTGGACTCTGATAAGTATTCTAATTATATCCTTTCTGGCATCTTTACTGGCATAGCTTGTGGAACCTTGATTCCATTTGGGTCTATCTTTCTTACTATACTAATAGCCCATCTAATCAAACGGGTCTCTCAGCGAAGAATAGCAATTCTTTCCATCTTTGAAAAGAGGATATTTTTATCCATAATTGCCTTGATAGTATCATATTTGCTTGTCAACCCATACATTTTGGTCTCTATAGATAAAGCTGTCAATGAGTTCAAGTTTCTGTCAAGATGCCTTCCTTTTAATCTTACCATTGAACATTGCTTTTACTATTTTAAGGCAAGCTTATCAGCAGGCTGTGGATGGCCATTGCTCATTGTCATAACTGCAGGTTTCCTCTTTTCCTTGTATAAAAGAGAAAAGAAGGACATCTTACTTCTATCCTTTATCTTTCCTGGGTATCTTTACATCAGTGCAACTTCATATAATTACATCCACTATGGGCTATGGCTCCTGCCTTTTTTAATACTCTTGGGAGCAAGGGTTATAGGAACTGGATTAGAGAAGAAAAGGATAATCCGATGGGTTACATTAGCCATTCTTTTGGCTGTTTCAGCCTACACTTTTACATATTCCTTGGCTTGTGATAGATTGTTTGTTGAGGAGGATATAAGGCTTGTATCTGGAAAATGGATGATGGCCAATATAGAGGAAGGTGCAAGTATCGGATACTGTAATCAGCCTACTCCATTTGCTGCTCCTTTGGTAAACCCATTTAAGTATAAAATCAGGTGGTGGGAAAAGGATAAATGGTGGGGAGAAAAAGATTTAGATAACAACTTGCCTCAATATTTTGTTTGGGCAAGAAATGTTCATCAAGTCCCTGAAGGGCTTAAGACAATCATAAACTCTCAATATCAGGAGATAAAAAGGTTTGATAAACCCCCTTCTATCTTTGGAATCAAATTTAAGAACGAGAACGAGAAAGACTATCCCTGGAGCATTCTTAACCCTGATATTGCTATATATAAGTTGAAATGAAGAAGATTTTCTTGCTACCCATTACCTATTGTCTGCTACTTACCCTCTCCTGGGCTGATGGTATTATCATCCCAAGACCGCCCAAACCAGATATTCCTCAACAACCAGCTCTGGCCGTAGATTACCACTATGTGAATGTCCAGATAAAGGAGCAGTTGGCTTCTACCTCTATAGACCAGGCATTCATTAACCCCTATCCATACGATATTGAAGGGACATACCTCTTTCCCCTCCCAGAGGAGTCTGCTATCTCAGAATTTTCTTTATTTTTTGAGGAGAAAAAGCTCATCGGACAGATTCTGGACAAAGATGAAGCCAGGAAAATCTATGAGGATATTGTCCGCAGAATGAAAGATCCAGGGCTTTTAGAGTATATAGGCAGAAACCTCTTTAAGTGCAGGGTTTATCCTATCCCAGCCCTCAGGAAGAAACAGATTGGATTAAAATATGAAGAGGTCTTAAAGAAAGAAGGAAAGGTGGTGAAATATAGGTATCCCTTAGATATAGAAAAATATACAGGAAAAGCCATCAGGGATATTGAAATAAAGGTGAAGATAGAATCAAAGAGCCCTATAAAATCCGTCTATTCTCCCTCCCATAAGATAGAGGTAAAAAGGGAGGCTGAAGATAGGGTTGCTGTAATTTATAAAGAAGAGAATAGCCTGCCTGACCAAGATTTTGTTCTTTACTATACCCTGGCAGAAGAAGAGGTCTCTATCTCTGTTCTTTGTCACAAAAAGGATGAGAAAGGCTTCTTTCTCCTGCTTGCTTCTCCAAAACAAGAGAGGACTACATTCCAAAAGGATATAACCTTTATCTTAGACACATCTGGCAGTATGAGGGGGAAGAAGATTGCTCAGGCAAAGGAGGCTTTGAAGTATTGCCTTGATAGCCTGAATCCCCAAGATATGTTCAATATTATCAGATTTAGCACAGATGTTGAGACCTTCAGTAAAGACTTAGTAAAGGTATCCGACAAAACCAAAAAAGAGGCAGAAGGGTTTATTAAGAATCTACAAGCAGAGGGCGGAACAAACATTCAGGAGGCTCTCCTTACTGGAATAAGAAAAGAGAAGTCAAAAAAGCCACATATTATTATCTTTCTCACTGATGGCCTACCTACAGCAGGGGAGAGGAATATCTCTGCTATTATCAAAAATGTCTCAGAGAAGAACAAGGATAATAGGATTTTTGTCTTTGGTCTTGGAGATAATGTCAACACCCATCTTTTGGACCTTATTTCCCAGAAGAACAAGGGTGCTTCAGTCTATGTGAGAGAGGATGAAGACCTTGAGGCAGTTTTGTCTTCATTTTATGATAAAATAGCTTACCCTGCTTTATCCTCCATCCTTCTTTCCATAGAGGGTGTAGAGACTAACAATTTATATCCAAAGGAACTGCCTGACCTATTCTTTGATAGCCAGCTTCTTGTCTTTGGAAGGTATAAAGGAACAGGCATAGCTACAATAACAATGAGTGGCTTAGCTTCCGAAAAGAAGAAGGAGTTTGTGGAGGAACTGGTCTTTCCAGAGAAAGCTGATGCTCATCCTTTCATTCCCAGGCTATGGGCGACAAGAAAGATAGGCTATCTTCTTGATCAGATAAGGCTGTATGGAGAAAGCGAAGAGCTAATCTCTGAAATAAAAGCATTAAGCAAAGAATATGGAATTATCACTCCATATACATCATTTTTGGTGACAGAAGAAGAGGAGAGGGCAAAATTCAGAGAGCTTAAAGAGGCAGAGGTTGGCAAGAAGGCTGTGCATATGGCTAAGGAGATGATGGCTTTGAAAGAAAAGACAACAGCCCCGAAAACAGTAGCTGGGGTAAAATATATTGAAGGTAGGACATATATCTTAAAAAATAGTATCTGGCAGGATATAGACTATAAGAACGAAGAGACAGAGAAGATTAAGTGGCTAAGCGATGAATACTTTAAGCTGACAAAGGAAAAAGGGCTGGGAAAGATATTGAGCCTTGGTAAATATATAATATTTAAGCATAACGAAAAATGGTATCAGGTGGTAGAGTAGTAGCTCTTTTATAGCACTTATTAACCAAAAGTTCTCATGTTTTTGTAAAAGGGTTCAAGGATTCGAGGGTTCGAGTGATGGATTCCTTATGATTTTACTTGAATCCTTGATCATTCGACCCCTTGAATCCTTATGTTTGTTTTATGGGAACTTTTGACTAATACCTGCTACATAAGCTAATTTTTGATGGGGCGTCGACAAGCGGTAAGTCACAGGAATTTGGATCCTGCATTCGGAGGTTCGAATCCTCCCGCCCCAGCGATGAATCTTAGGGTTATCCATCAGAAGCGTAAAAAAGGGGATAAGGAGATAAGGGAAATATGGAAAATGGTAAAATAACGGGTGATTGATAATTGGTTAAATAGTTACCAATTACCATTCATCAGTTACCATATTAACCAGTTACCAAAATAAATATCCCCTTAATCTCCATATCCCCTTTTCTTACACCACCTGAACAATTACGAATCTTAAATATGAAAAGAAAGTTTTTTTTGCTTGGTCTCTTCTCTACCCTGGTTTTTGCAGAAACCTTGCTCCTTCCTGACATAGAAAAACGCTTGGCGAAAGATGAAGGGCTTTTCTTGCTTCCTGAGCAGAGGGTGATTATAAAGCAGGTAGAAAGGGCTGTCCAAAAGAAGACCAATCCTTTATTCTCTATGAGAAACGATGGAGGCGGCCTATTTCCTTCTGAACAAAAGGAAGAAAAAGAGACTATCATCCTGCCAGCAGTCCCATCTTATAGCCTTTCATCCCCTCCTTTGAGCTTCTCCTACCCGTCATTCTCTGAAGTAAAGAAGGAGATAGAAGGAGAAAGCAAGAAGGAGAGTTTGGAATTGCGTAGCGAATTGGAAAAAGAGAAAAAGGAAGAAGTCTTGCCAGAGCCTCCTTTAGAAAAGGTTGCCAAAACAGCCGAAGAACCCCAGCCAGAGATTCCACCCTTAAGAACAGAAAGAGTAGAGATTCCTCCTTTGGAAAAGGTAGTTTCTGCGGAGATAGAAAAAGAATTAGACAGATTTTCTGTAGATAATGAGCTTGTCCGAGAGGCAGAAAAACTTTTAGTTGAAAGAGAAACCTTAAAGAAAGAGGAGATGAAAGATCTTGAACCAGAATTAGAGCTTGCTCATCAAAAAGAGGAAAAACCAGAAGCAAAAGCAGAACCACCGAAAGAGCCAGAGAAGGCAAAGGTAATACCACCAAAAGTAGAGATTGCAAAGATACCAGAGGTAATACCACCTAAAGAGCCAGAAATTAGACCACCAATATCTATGGAAGCCTTGACAGTAAAAGCCACAGAAAGAACAAAAGAGACAGAAAAAAGGATAGAAACCCTTGCTTACCTACCAAGCAATCTACAGGAGTTAAAGACTACACCTGGGGACTGGGCAAAATGGAGACTGCCAGAGGAGTCAGAGCTTACTGTCTTGGGTCGCAAGTTTATCAAGATGGATTATAATGGCAAGAACTATCTAAACACAAAAGAGAAGGGAAAAACCTCTAATCAGCTGAATATAGCCCAGGAGCTTGATGTAAGCATCAAAGGGGTTGTGAAGAAGAAGGTAACAGTCAACATAGATTACTCTGATAAGAGCACAGATCTTGCCGATCCAAAGAAGACCTTTGAAGTGAAGTATGCAGGAGAGAAAGGGGAGGTTATCCAGGAAGTAAACTTTGGTGATGTCGCATTAGAGATTCCCGGGACAAGGTTTGTGAGCTATAAAAAGTCAGGTTTTGGGATAAACGGCAAGGCCCAGTTTCTGAAAAATAAATTGGGTCTAACAGCCATAGCCAGCAGAGAAAAAGGCGAGTCAAGAAGCAAAGAATGGACAGGAACGCAAAGCTTAGTCTTAAAAGATATTCCTGTCACCAATTATATTAGCCGAAGATACTATCAGCTTTTGGCAGAGATTCCTCTTGGCACAGAAACAACAGAAGGTGGCAGGATTGAATATCTCAAAGCAAAGGGCTATCTTCCAATAAAACCTGGCTCAGTCAAGGTCTATATAGACGACCAGATAGGGGATAACAATTATACAGCAGAGCAGTTTACAGCCTATACCTATAATCATGCTGGCTCACATACAGGCTGGTTTGACCTTCAGTATCCAGGCGATGACTATACATTAGACTATAACACTGGCATAATCTCCATAAGAAACTCATTTAAGGATAATGATGTTGTTTGCCTCTCCTTTATTGATGGAAAGGGAAGTCTGACTACAAATCTTATTATTAAAGAGGATAAAATAGAGGAGACCAACCACCCTGAGTGGTATAATCTCTTTGAGATTAAGGGCTACTATAGCCTTGGCTATGGAAAGATAAACCCTGATGAGGCAAATTTTTCCTTAGAGATAAAGGATGCAAATGGAAAATCCTGGTATGATGCAGATGGCGATGGCTTAAAGGATACAGACGAGATACCTTATGTTCGGCTTTTTGGCCTTGACAGAGAGACCAGGTATGACCAGTATGGAAACGAAAGACCTGGGTATGGAAAGATAGATAAGGAGTTTATTGACCAGGATTCAGGGATGCTCAAGTTTCCTGACCGCCTTCCCTTTGACTTTGGCACTACTGGAGCTAAATATGCCAACAGGTTTTATATAGAAGACACTATTATCGCAGGTATCCTCTCGCAGTTTTCAAATCTCTTGCCAACCCTATCCAACCCTGATTGCTATAAGCAAACAAGCCCTTCTTCAAAATACTCTATTCATATCAACTATCCGAGGGAGAGCATGTTATTTACCCTTAATGAGCTAAACATTGTCCCGGATAGTGAAAGGGTCTATCTGAATGGAAACAGGCTATCAAAACCAGATTATAGATTAGATTATGAGGTAGGTCATCTCACCATTTACCGAAAGATAGCCAAATCTGACAAGATACGCATAGACTATGAATATGCGCCCTTCCTTGGTGTCTATCAAAAGAGTCTCTTTGGAAGCAGGCTTACCTATGCGCCCCATAAAGATATCTCTCTCGGCTCTACATTCATAGGTGAGACTGGTGCTGGGCTAAAGGGTGCGCCCTCAGTAACTCATCCCTCTACATCCTTATCGGTCTTTGATCTAAATACAAAGGTGAACCTTATCAATCTCTTGAAAGAAAGAGCAGGAGACCGCTCTTTACCATTAAACAGCCTCAGTGTAGAAGCAGAGATGGCCAGGTCAACTCAGAATCCGAATACCTATGGATATGGGATGATAGACTCTATGGATGATTTAGAAGGAGAGAGAACAATAGCAATAAATGAAGATAGTTGGCTACTTTCAGGTATATCAAGGGAGGGAAAGATATTTTATACTGACAGCGGCAAACAAACCCCATTTTCCGAGAGGGCTGGACCATACAATAAGGATGGGGGTCATCGCTCGGATGAAGATCAAAATAAACAGAAGATGCTCTGCTTTGAGCTTGAGCTTGGAACAGATAGCAGTCTATCAGAAGTTCAGTCTATTTCAAAAGATGGAGAGGATCTTTCAGAGTATTCCCATCTTCAGGTTTGGGCAAATGCGCCTGCTTCTTCTACAGTCAAGCTGTATATTGATTTAGGCAAAGCAAGTGAAGACTTTGATAATGATGGAATTTTAGACACAGAGGATATAAATAAGGATGGCTATCTCAATCCAGGGGAGGATATAGGGTTTTCCTTTGGCACTCTGACAAAGGTTGGAAAGAGCAATGGTAAGTTAGATACAGAGGACCTTAATGGCAATGGAATCCTTGACACAGACCAAAATCTATCAGGAATATTGGTCAACGATGAAAAATATTACATAAAGACAATAAATACTGCTCAAGGCTGGAAGCTTTACAGCATTCCCCTGACTGATATAAGCACAAGCACAGATTTCTGGAAGGTGATAAAGGATATAAGATTAAAGTTTAAGACAGAAGCAGGAGCTACATACAACGGAAGCATTTATATAGACCAGATAGCCATTACCGGTGCCTCCTGGGAGAAACCTATGTTTCTTAAAGGCACAGGAACAGCCATATTAGAGGGGAAGAACAGCAAGGATGATGCAGACTATGACTTTCCAAAAGATACAGAAGAATATAAGAATCTACACAAAAATGAGAAGATTGAAAAAGATGGCTTGCTTTTTCTAAAGATAGAGCCAAGCACAGCCACAACACTCTCCATCAGGAAAAAATTAGGAAGATTTCACAACTATTGGAGCTATGGAAGACTGAGATTTTGGGCAAAGTCTTCTGTTGGAAGCTCATCTTTGGCATTTCAATTTGGCTTGGATAACGCTAACTACTTCAAGTTTACTTGCGGAACATTGAGTAGTCAATGGAAGTTGATCACTTTAGACCTGGCAAGGTTCAAGGAGATGTTGGCAAAGAAGCAGAAAGGCACAGAGACAGACCAATATTATATCTTGGGTAGTCCAAATTTAGGAATGGTAAAGGAACTTATGTTCGTGGTAGAGTCTGCGGAGTCTGATGAGGTCTGGATAAATGAGCTTCATCTCTCTGAGGTTATAGAGAGAGATGGAGAGGCTTATTTCTTCTCTGTATCTGGCGGTAACAACAAGTGGGGTAGCTTCAATATGAATAGGAGCGAGAAGTCTGGTTCTTTTCGTACCCTTGGCCCAGCATCCTCTGGAGAAGAGACCCAGTCCGAGCATTTTGATGGAAAGATTACCAGAATTCCAGCCTTGACTGATCTTTCCTATACCTATGACAGGTCGAAGGGTAATCTTACTTTTCAGAATGTAGATGAGGTGAGTAATCAGAGCTTTGGGAATATGCTAAAGAAAGATCAATTAGTCAAGATGAGCTTTAACCCAAATAAGATAAAAGATAAGGGTTTTCCTACCCTTTATTCCTCCTGGAAGAAGAATGAAGCCAGCTACAAATATGAGGCAAACAATAATGACTTAGTCAATCATGAAATAACTGGAGGCTTGGCTTATGGACACACGCTTTGGAAGGGAGCTAAAACAAAGGCAATAGGTCTAACAACAAACTATGATTACATCCAAAAGAATGGCACATTCAGCAATTACCTTGACACATCAACGACAAAAAAAGAAGAGGCTACCTCCCATAGCTTAAAGAATACTCTGACGATTGTTCCAAAAGAGTATCTAGCAGGTTCAAATATATCCTTTGGAGGAGGAAGAAGGACAGGGAGACTAAAGTATCCAGAGAGGACAGGCTCTGCTACTACCCAAGAAGAGCGGGAGGCTACTGATGGGGCTTTTGGGCTTAACCTTAAATTCTATCCAAAATCTCCTATCTCAAAAAGGTTTCTTGGAAGCAGCTCTTTCTCCTCTGAATATTCTGGTAAGCTAAATTTGAGTAATGAAGATGTCGTCTATAAAGACTGCCTGGGAACAACAACAAATGAAGGGCTAAAGACTGAGGGGATAAGCAATGGGCTGATTATAACCCTTTCTCCAATAAAATCCCTGACCAATAAGTATGAGATAACAGATATAAAAAATGAGAGCAAATCTAACTTAGCCAAGAATACCTGGAGGACAGGCTCCTGTAATCAGGCAAACAATTTAACCTATAATATTGTTAAAGGAGAGTGGCTTTCAGCAGAGAGCAGGCTCTATGGGGCGCAACAGGAAGCAAAGTTGAAGGAAGATGCAAGCCTCAGGCTGACCAATAGAAATCTTAAACTTGAATTAAATAAGGGCTTTTTCTATCCAAACAAGACACGCTTCAAAAAGGTAAAATACTTGAATTCCATCAACTCCATAAACATAGACCAGAGGTTTAATTTCAACGAGAACTACTGCTTTAAGACAAACCGGGAGCCTGAGAAGAAGACAGCAAACATGGATACATACTTTAGTTTAATAGAAAACTTTTCTAAACTCTCTTGGAAGAATTATGGTCTTACCCCATCTTGCGGTTTCTCTCTTGGTGCTAATGCTGGATATGACAACCTTCCTTTTGATGAGGCAACCCTGGTAACTTTGGCTAATATCTACGAGGATTACTATCAGGGGCTTCTCTGGAAAAGAAGGGGAGGAGAGGGTGATTTATATAAGCTGGCAAAGAGGACAAGCTCCAGTAATGAAAGAAAGTTTTGGATAAATTCTGACTGGTTTCTCTATAAACCAATGACCACAAACTCAAAGTTCACCTACACCCTGAAGGAGACTAATAGCCTGAGTAGAGCAGACTCTATCTGCCAGGAGATAAACAATACCCTTAATCTGCTCTCGGCAAAGCCATGCCTGACTAATAAATTTAAGGCCTCTGAGGCAAAGGCAAATTATAAGATAGACTGGAGTCATAACTATACACTTTCAGAGGAACAGAACAAAACTACCACCCATAGCCCATATTTTGAATGGTCGGCAACCTGGCAGAGACCACTTACGACTAAGGCTATTCTTAGCACTACTTACACAAAGCTGGAAGAGAGGCTTGGTGTGGTCACAAACTCCATCTCAATTGATCCCAGCTCTTCTTTTGCCTATGACTTTACAAAGCCAGGGTTCTTGCGGGTTCCATTCACCAATAAGAAGATTGACTTAGAAAGAAAGCTGGTCTTAAATGGCGGGCTGAATATGAGCTTCAAGAGAACAACAAAGAAGATACCTGGACAAAAGGATAGAAAAGATCTGAATACAGACTATCTCAAGCTCAATCTCTCAGGAACCTATAATGTCCAGAAGAATCTCAAGGGAACACTCGGGGCAAATCTTGAATATTTCAAAGACAGGGTGCTTGATGGCAAGGATTACATCGGCTATGGAAGCTATGTCAGTATTGAGTTTAAGTTTTAGGTAACCGCTTAAGCCTATACATTAGGGGTGTCCGGAGATAAATCATTTCAAATTTAGCATTTCAAATTTAGCATTTCAAATTTAAGGAAAGAAATATAGCGACTCAAGATGCTATCTTTGAAAATTTGAAATGATAAATGCTAAATTTGCAATTTGCAATGAATTTAATCTATTTTTCGGACCTACCTGAACGCTTACGATTAAAGAATATAAACTCAATTTATCTCGGTATAATAAGATGTTAGCCAAAAGAATTATTCCTTGTCTTGATGTAAAGGATGGAAGGGTGGTCAAGGGGATAAACTTTGTTGACCTGAAAGATGCAGGGGATCCTGTAGAGCAAGCCAAGGTATATGACACATCTGGCGCAGATGAGATTGTTCTCTTAGATATTACCGCCTCTCACCAAAAGAGAAAAATAATCCTTGATGTTGTCCAAAAATGCGCAGAAGAGGTCTTTATTCCACTCACAGTCGGAGGAGGAATAAGAACGCTCTCTGATATTGAGGAGCTCCTGCGCCATGGTGCGGATAGGTGCTCAATAAATACATCTGCTGTAGAGAATCCAAGCCTCATAGAGGAGTCTGCCAAGAGGTTCGGCAGTCAATGTATTGTTCTGGCTATTGATGCCAAAAGGGATGGGGAAGGTTGGAAGGTTTACACTTATGGTGGAAGAAAACTTACAGGAATTGATGCTATAGAATGGGCAAAAAAGGGTGCAGATTTAGGTGCAGGTGAGATACTCCTTACCTCTATGGATGCAGATGGGACAAAGAACGGCTATGACCTTGCTCTGATAAAGGCTACTACCTCCGCCATAAATATCCCGGTGATTGCCTCAGGTGGTGCAGGTGAGATGCTTCATTTGTATCAGGCATTCTTAGCTGGTGCAGATGCCAGCCTGGCTGCCTCTATATTTCATTATGGCGAGTATAGCATTATGGAGATAAAGGATTATCTGAGGCTAAGAGGAATTTCTATAAGAACTACGGTGCCTTTTGGTTAAAATCCGAACTTTTTTTCCACGAAAATCCGGACTGCGAATTTTGAACTCTTGAGCTGGCGAAATTTTTTGCGGCGGGCTTACAAATCAATCAATGTTTCTAAAAATTTATTGCCTTCGCTATTATCAATTCTATTGTTTGGCGACAAAATTAGTTTATGGATAATTCCTCCCTCAAATTGCGTTACGCCTCTGGAATTACGACCCGACCAATGTTTCAACAATATGGTTGATTTAAGTAAGTCTGTTTGAAACATGGAAGTCAGTATTTTATTTACAATTTTGTTTGGCTCTATACCAATAAAATAAAACATAAACACCGATTTTCCAGTTGCTAAAAATTCCAATAACTTATCTATATTGTAGCCCTTTGGATTTGAACTCAATACCATTATTTTTGTTTTAACATCGGTAGCAGTATTAAATTTATCAAATGTGCGAATATAATCCGCAAGACTATTTTTTGTCTTAAATCCGGGAATTACATTACCGCGTTCATGAAGGGCATTGACCAAACTTTTTCTTAATTTTTCATCTTCGCCAGCAATAAGATATTCAATGACCCTCCCTCTTATATTTACATTTTCGATAAATCCAGCAATTAGAATTTCATTCTTGTATTTTTCTACTTTCGCGTCTAACTCTGCTTTCAATTGCGTATATTCTTTTGACTGCACAAAATTCATTGCTCGCCGCGGTGCTTCTTGAATCGTCGCTTTAGCGGTAGAGGTTACGACAAATTTTTTCCCTGACGGACTAATATTTGTTGTTGCCTCAACAAGTCTGACTAAATTTCCGTCAAAACCTAATTCTGCATGAATGCTAAATAATTTTTCAAAATTTTCTGGTAAATTGTCTATATCCGAAAACTTTTTTGCAATATCATGGCCATTGATACTGCCGCGAATATTATCAATTCTCAATAATTGTGAACTATGACTAACTTTATGCAAAAAGGTTGAGTTTGCCAGATATAAAATATTTTTTGTTGGAGTTACTAAACAAACAATAAATGGTTGGTCGTCGTATTTTTGCAAGTTAGAAAGAGAAATGACGGTATTTGAAAAACTTGTTGAAGTTGAAAAATTGAAACGAACAGCAAAATTTTTTGAATAATAAACCGACCTGTCTTTTGTCAGTTTGAATTTCTCTTGAACTTCCCTAATCAGATTTGTCTTGTTGGCAATTCCGTCTTTAGACTTTATGAAGTTTATAAATGAAATAATTTCTTTATGTATCATAATAATTTTGAATTAAATAAATTTTCTGATAACTCAACTTTATTTTCCTTTCCATTTCCGTTCATTTGCTCGTTAAGTGTATTGCGTTCCCAAAATATGCCGTCTGAGTATCCCTGTATGTTTTTTTCGTTTCCTGTTATATCTAACCGTTTTTCAGCAAGACAACAATAATGCTCATCAATTTCTATCCCAACATACCGGCGACCAAGTTTTTTTGCGACAACCGAAGTTGTACCCGAACCGAGAAACGGATCAAAAACAATATCATTTGGTTTTGAGCTGGCCAAAATAACTTTAGCGACTAATTTTTCCGGTTTTTGTGTTGGGTGGTCGGTATTCTCCGGCATTGACCAAAACGGAATTGTAATGTCGGTCCAAACATTCGACGGGTGGGTAATTCTATACTTTCCATTGTCGCCGTCCTCCCAATCTTTCGGCTTTCCGTTTTCGTCTTTGTATGGTGCTATAACTTTACGCTTCATTTTTACTGCGTCAACATTGAAATGATATTTATCGGAAAGTGTACAAAACCAAATATCCTCGGAGCAATTTTTCCAATTGCTCTTTGCGCCTCGTCCTTTTTCTCGTTCAAAAGTTATGCGATTTTGTATTTTAAAATATTTTTTCGCTACATTAAAAATTGCTCCTGACGATTTCCAATCACCGCAAATATAAACAGAGGCGTGTGGCTTCAGTATCCGAATAAGTTTAACAACCCAAGAATCAAGCCATTGCTCATATTTTTCTGACTCCATTTCCTTAAACGAAGCAAGGTTAAAAGTTTTATTGAGATTATAGGGCGGATCAACAAAAACTAAATCAACAAAACTATCCGGTAAATAATCTAATGCCTCAAAAATATCTTGATGTATGGTTTTGTTCTCAATTTCTTCAAGCGAAACGGGTTTGCCTATTTTTATCAGCCGTTTTTTAAAATTTGAAATATCGCTATCGATCAATGTGATAGTTCTATTTCTCGGTGCCCGATGTTTTAACGCTTTGTCTTTCATTGGTTTATTTGATTAAGTCCTCAATTGGAACATTTAACGCTTTTGCGATTTTCTTGATTGTATCAACAGTCGGGTTTTGTTGCTTGCCTGCTTCAATATTGATTATCGTATTATTGGAAACATCGGCAAGCCGAGCCAGTTTTTCCTGCGACAAGCCCAGTTTTTCTCTTAATCGTTTTATAGGGAGTTCCTTAATCTTTTCCGCACTGGAGAGGGTGGGACAAGAAAAAAATCAAAAGCCAGCCGCAAAAAATTTCGCCAGTCCAAGCGAGGGCAAGGCAACAACCCTTAAAAACGCTGAAATTGTAAATTGGCGGAGAGGGAGGGATTCGAACCCTCGGACGAGTTTCCCCATCATACGCTTTCCAGGCGTACCTGTTCGGCCACTCCAGCACCTCTCCCTTAATACATTTTAACTATTCGTAAGTGATTCTAGTCCAGCCGAAATCTTTCCCCTAAGTATATTCTTCTTGCCTCAGAGTTGGCTACCAAAAAATCAGCTGTTCCTTCTATGAGAATCTTTCCATCGGCAATGATATAAGACCTGTCTGTTATCCTCAGAGTCTCTCTGACATTATGGTCTGTTATCAGAACACCCAGCCCCTTTTCCTTCAATTTATTGATAATCTCCTGAATCTCCTCTACCCTGATTGGGTCAACCCCTAAAAATGGCTCATCAAGGAGGATAAACCTTGGTTGGACAGATAAAGCCCTGGCTATTTCAAGCCTTCTCCTTTCGCCTCCAGATAGGGTGTAAGCAAGCTGGTTTGCAAGCGCAGTTAAGCCAAACTCAGAGAGGAGGTCTTCTGTCTTTTCTTTCTGTTTCTTCTTATTCTTCTCAATAAATTCTAAGATAGCCAGGATATTCTCTCTCACTGTGAGCTTTAAGAAGACTGATGGCTCCTGAGGAAGATAGCCTATCCCTTTTTGTGCCCTCCTATACATCGGTAGGTCTGTTATCTCCTCATCATCAATGAATATTCCCCCAGAATTTGCACTAATGAGGCCTGTGATGCAATAGAAGGTGGTTGTCTTTCCAGCTCCATTTGGACCAAGCAAGCCCACAACCTCACCCTCTCTAACCTCAACATCTACACCATTAACAACCCTTCTCTTTCCATAAAATTTTGTTATTTGACAGCCTTTAAGTTTCATTGTAGTCTTATGGCATCAACTATATCCACAACCCTCTTTATCTCCTTCACATCATGGACACGGACAATATTTGCGCCTCTTAAGATAGCCACAGCGCAAGCAGCAGATGTCCCTTCTAACCTTTCCTCAGTTGGAAGGTTTAATACCTTTCCAATAAAGGATTTGCGGGAGACGCCAACTAAGATTGGCCTATTCAAAACGCAAAATCTATCTAAGTGATTGATTATTTGCAAATTATGCTCTAAGTCTTTTCCAAATCCAATCCCTGGGTCTATGACTATCTCACTGATTCCAGATTCTTCTGCCTGATTTATCCCGTCTTTAAGATAGTCTATAATCTCTCCAAAGAGGTCAGGGTAGGCCGGGTTATCTTGCATATCTCTTGGGGTTCCTTTGATGTGCATAATGAGACAAGCCGCAGAATATTTGGCAATAACATCCCTCATCCTTTTCGAAAATCTAAGACCTGAGATGTCATTCACCATCTCTACGCCAATCTCTAAGCAAGCCTCTGCCACCTTATCACTGTATGTATCTATGGAGATTGGGAGCTTGAAGTTAGATCTCTTCAGCTTCTCTATAACTGGAAGAACCCTTCTTAGCTCCTCCTCTGGGCTTACTGGCAGAGAGCCTGGTCTTGTAGATTGTCCTCCTATATCAATAATATCAGCCCCATCTTCCTGCATACGAAGGGTGTGTCGGTAAGCATCTTCTGTCTCTAGGAATAGCCCTCCATCCGAGAAGGAATCTGGAGTAACATTGAGAATCCCCATAATATGAGTTCTTTTTTCTAAGTCTAATATATGGCAACCTAATTTGAATTTCATTTACAAAACAACAGTCCATGCTCTTCTTATCTGTGGCATTTGGCTTATCTCCTTCAAGATAGCCTCAGAAATAGCACTATCTATGTTCCAAACAGAAAGGCTATCGCCGCCCTTTTCTGTTCGGGCTAACTGCAGGGAGGCAATATTTATATTGGCTGAACCTAACAGTGTGCCTATTTTTCCGATTATCCCTGGCTCATCTGTTTGGTTTAAGATAAGAAGATTTCCTTCTGGGATAAGCTCAAGCTGAAAGTTGTCTATCTGGACAATACGAGGGCTTTTTTCTGAAAAGACTGTTCCAGCTACAACCCTCTTCTCCTTACCTTTAATAGTGACTGAAATCAAGGAGCTATAGTCTAACTTAGCTTGCCTTTCTGAAAAAGAGAGCTCTATGCCCATCTCTTTGGCAAAGGATAATGCATTGACATAGTTCACTGTCTCCTCATGAAGGAAATTAGAGAGGATAGAGCGAACAATCGTGGTAGAAAGCAAGGAGAGGTCGCGACCAACCAATTCCCCAGAATACTCTATCTCTATAGAGGTAACCTTGTCATTTATCAGTTGAGCAGATAACTTTCCAAGGGAGTCTGATAGCTTAATGAATGGAGATAGAGCCTTCATTGTCTCTGGGTCTATGTAGGGCAGGTTGACGGTATTCCTCATCACGCCTGTAGTAAGTGCCTCCTTCATTTGATTGGCTATCTCTATGCCTACGCTCTTCTGAGCCTCTTTGGTTGATGCCCCAAGGTGTGGGACAAAGATGCAGTTTTCGCAAGATAACAAAGGCGAGTCAAATGGAGGCTCTTTTTCAAAGACATCTAAGGCTGCTGCCCTTACCTTTCCTGAAACAAGGCCTTTGTGCAAAGCCTCCTCATCAATTATGCCACCCCTGGCGCAGTTGATAATTATCACGTCCTGCTTCATCATCTCTATCTCCTTTTCACTGATGATATGCTTTGTCTCAGGGGATAGGGGTGTATGGACAGTAATGTAATCAGAGAGACCGAATAGCTCTTTAAGCTCAGCCAGTTCAATCTTTAGTTTCGCACAGACATCTTTGCTTATGAGCGGGTCATAGCCTATAGTCTTCATTCCAAAAGCCTGTGCCCTTGCTGCTACCTGCCTTCCAATCCTACCCAAACCAATTATACCTAAACACTTGCCATTCAGCTCATAACCAACAAACCTCTTTCTATCCCATTTGCCTTCCTTCAGGGATAGATAGCCCTGGGGAATATTCCTTGATACGGCAAGCATCATTGCCAAAGTAAGCTCTGCTGTAGATATGGTGTTTGAGTCTGGGGTATTCATAACAATAACCCCTTTCTTTGTGGCTGCATTCATATCAATGTTGTCCACGCCGACACCTGCCCGACCAATCACCCTCAAGGATTTTGCCTCTTCTAAAACCCTTTTTGTAACCTTTGTCTCACTCCTGACAATGAGAGCTTCTACATCCTGTAATGCCAGGATAAGCTCATCCTCAGACATTCCTGTTTTTGTCGCAATCTCTGCCCCTTCTATCTCCTTCAAAATCTTTAACCCATCCTCTGAAAGAGGATCTGAAACCAATACCTTCATTCTTTTACCTCCTTAATTTTTTGTAAATATCTGCTTAAATGCTTCAAATGATTTATCTTTTTCTCCAACAAGTTTCAACAAAGAGTCTTTGATATAACCAATATCAAGCCCTGTATGTATCTGGTTTATTGCCTGTATATCTTCCCTGTCCTTCTCTCTATTAGAAAGAAGCTTCAGTATAACCACATCTTCTGCTTGGGCAAATTTCAAGTAATTCCCAGAAAGATTAAAGATAACCCCTCTTTTTATCACCTCCTTAAAATAGGGCAAAACAGGAAGAAGCATATCTATCCTTATGTTCTGGTAGTGCACCTCTGAAAGATAACCATCTTTTAGATCTTTTAGGATATCTTCTCTCTCAAACCTAAATCCGTTATCTTTTAACCCTTCTAAGAAAGAAGGGATCTTTATCTTCTCTATCTTAAGAATAACATCTATATCATAGGTTGTTCGGGGAAGTCCATATATGCCAGAGGCTATTGCTCCAATAATGGTATAATCTATCTTTAATCTCTCTAAGATGGAGATAAATCGTAGCAGTCCATCTTCTAATACAGTCTTCATATTCTCAATTGCTCATTTATGAAATCTTTTAGTCTTTCCCGATTAACCTTTAAGATTTCCTGATGGAATTTAAGTTTTTTCTCTCTATTATTAACCTCCATTAGCTCCAATCCTACTATATTAAGCTGGAGCATAATATCAAACTTCTCTGCCAGGCTCATCTTTTTTGCCTCTCTTATCTCCTCATCATGCTTCCTTTTCCATAATATAGGTAGTGTATATTTCATAGCTTACTTGGACGGTCAATGCCACATTGCCAGCACTGGTTAAGGAGATAAATTCACTAGCAAATTTAACATTTCAAATTTAGCAAAAGCAAATTTAAGGAAAGAAATATAGCGACTCAAGATACTATATGCAATCTAATAAATAATTTGACATATTGAAATTTGAAATTGGAAAATAGAAATTAGGAAAAGAGAAGAAAATTATATCTGTTTCCCCCCAATTTCTAATTTCTAATTTCCAAAAAGAAATCATTAGGAAAAACGATAAAAAGAACCACCTCCATTTTTTATGTCAACTTAATTAATGGACTCCATATATCTTCCAAATTTGAAATGATAAATGCTAAATTTGCAATTTGCAATGGAATTCTCCGTGAACTCGAGTCTTTCAGTCTTTTTACGGAAGTTAGGTAAATAGTTACCTCCTTTTTAACAAAAAATACTCAATCGCATCAAGCATGGCTTCACAGGAGGCCTCAATGATATTCTCTGAAACACCGACAGTTCCGAAGTGGCCCTCCCTATCTTTAGATTCTATCAAAACCCTGACCCTGGCGGCTGTGCCTTTCTTTGCATCCAAAACCCTGACCTTATAATCTATAAGCTGCATCCCGGTAATCTCTGGATAGTGCTTTTCCAATGCCTTACGAATGGCAGAATCAAGGGCATTTACTGGGCCATCACCCTCAGCCACAGTATAACTTTCCTCTTTTTCTGTGCAAACCTTCACTACCGCCTCTGAGATGAGCCTCCCCTCTTCCTTTCTCACTATAACCCTGAAGCTCTTTAAGGTAAATGGGGATTTATACAAACCCAGAGCCTTGTCTATGAGAAGCTCAAAACTTGCCTCTGCTGATTCAAAATGATACCCTTCATTCTCTAACCTCTTTATTTCGTTGATTATCCTTTTTGTCTCTTTGGAATCCTTTGAGAGGTCAATCTTCAGCTCCCCTGCTTTATGGAGGATAGAGGATGAGCCAGCCAGCTCTGAGATGAGGATTCTCCTTGTGTTTCCTACATCCTCTGGTTTTATATGCTCATAAGTAGCTGGTTCTTTTGTCACTGCAGAGGCATGAATACCAGCTTTATGGGCAAAGACAGAACTGCCTACATAAGGCTGAAAGGGTCTGGGAGCAATGTTGGCTATCTCTGAGATAAGCCTTGAAACTTCGGTAAGAGACTTGAGCCTGTCATCTGAGACAACATCCATCCCTAATTTGAGCTTGAGCAAGGGAATGATGGAGCATAGGTTGGCATTTCCGCATCTCTCGCCATAGCCATTGATTGTGCCTTGAACCTGAGTGCAGCCAGCACGAATACCTGCTAATGTATTTGCACAGGCAAGCTCTGAGTCATTATGGCTGTGGATACCCAAAGGATAGCCTGCCTTTAATCCGCTAATTATCTCCTCAATCTGATGCGGGAGTGTGCCTCCATTGGTATCGCAGAGAATAATCACGCTTGCTCCAGCATTTACCGCAGTCTCTATTGCCTTCTTAGCATAGGCAGGGTTTGCTTTGTAGCCATCAAAGAAGTGTTCAGCATCAAAGAAGACCCTCTTTCCTTTTGACACAAGATAAGAGATAGAATCATCTATTAGCTTCAGGTTTTCGTCTAAGGAGATACGGAGTGCCTTCTTCACTTGAAAGTCCCAGGTTTTTCCAAAGATAGTAATAATCTTTGTCTTTGCCGAGAGCAAAGCAGAGATATTTGGGTCATCTGAGGCAGAATACTTGGGATGTGCTGTTGAGCCAAAGGCTATTATCTCAGCAGACAGATTCTCTTTCTTTATCTTAGAGAAAAACTGATCGTCCTTTTTGTTTGAACCAGGCCACCCACCCTCTATATATCTTATCCCAAGCCTGTCAATCGCCAGAGCTACAGCAATCTTATCTAAAAGGGAGAAGGATATTCCCTCTGTTTGTGCCCCATCCCGCAAGGTGGTATCATAAAGCTCTACCATAGCCTATAGTGTAAGGATTTGGGTTTCATTCGTCAAGCAAGAAGAAAAGTAAGATAGACTTGGCAAATTGAGTCAGATTACTGTATAATTATAATAATGGAAAGGTTGTTTTTGGTATACATACTCTCTCTCCTTATTGGATGTAAGCAGGCGCCAGAAAAGAAAGAAGAGCCTGTTCTGAAGCAAGCGGTAAAACCAGAGTCTGTCTCAGAGCAGCAAGTAGCAAAGCCAGAGCCTATTCTGAAGCAAGCAGAGGAGTTAGAGGGAATTGAAAATCCAAAAGAAAGACCAGAACCTCCTCGAAAGCAAGCTAAGATTGAATGGCTGGTATTTGAAGATGGGCTAAAGAGAGCAAAGGCAGAGAATAAACCTTTGATGGTTCACTTTACAGCAGATTGGTGTAGTTGGTGTAAAAAATTAGAGGCTGAAGCATTCAGGAATCAAGAGGTAATCTTGCTTTCAAAGAGCCTTGTGTCAGTAAAGATAGACTGCGAAAAAACGCCTGAACTTGCCAAAAAATTTCAGGTACGCGGGCTTCCAACCATTCTCTTTATAAGCCCAGAAGGCAATGTGATTCACAAGGTAATAGGCTATAGACCACAAGACGCATTCCTCTCTGAAATGAAGACCGCTCTTTCCTCATTTGAAGTATGGTAATCAGGTAATTTGAAATGTTAAATTTGAACTCGAGTCTTTCAGTCTTTTTACGGAAGTTAGGTAAATAGTTACTTCACTATCAACTATCTACTATTGGAATGGCCTGCTTGTTTTGACCAACTTACATAAGCTCATCTTAAAACGGAATATCCTCTTCTGATGGTAGGGGTGGTTCTTCTGCTGTGCCGCCACCTGTCCCTTCTGGTCTTCCGCCAAGAAATTGAACAGTAAAGGCATGTATCTCAACAATAGACCTTTTCTGTCCCTCTTTATCCTCCCATGACCTTTGCCTCAGATCTCCTTCAACAAAGACAGGTCTTCCCTTCTTCAGATACTGATTGCAGTTCTCTGCCTGCTTTCCCCAGACAACAACTGGAAGAAAACTTGTCTCTTCCTTTGTCTCACCTTGCGAGTCCTTGTATGTCCGATTTACTGCTACCGTAAAATGGGCAACAGCTGATCCTGAAGGAATGTATCTCAGATCAGGATCCTTGGTCAGATTCCCCATTATTATCGCCTTTGAGTATCCCCTCATCTTTTTCCTCCTCTTCTATAATCTTTTCTTCTTTTGGTTCGCGAGCTTCTTCTTCAGAAGACCACGCCTTTTTTCTTCCTGTGGTAAGAAATCTCAAAACCTCTTCTTCTCTCCTGAGAATATCCTCGATTGGCTTTATAACATCTGGTGGTGCTGTAAATCTTAGAATAAGGTAGAAACCATCATTTTTCTTCTTGATGGGATAAGCTAATCTTCTTGTTCCCCATTCCTCAATCTTTTCAATAGCTCCACCCTTTTCAGAAATAGCAGACTTAATCCCTTTGAGAACCTTCTCCCTTTTCTTTTCCCCTACATCAAACACAATCAATAGATCATAGAAATTCATACTGTGGATTATACCAGTCTCTTTGCTTTTTGGTCAATTTATTTTTTTTGTAAAATGATAATGGACAAAATATGGCAAATTAGATATAATAGTAGTTGTTGCTAATCTCTGCAAAAGTTAGCTAACTTCAATATCTTTTTATCACGAAAATCCGTAAGGTGAATTCAAATGCATGATATTTCAGACCTTCTTTTGATGTGTAAAGAAAAGGGTGCTTCAGACCTGCACCTCTCTTCAGGTGCCTACCCATTGCTCCGTATCCACGGTGAGCTTATCCCTGTAGATGACCAAATATATGAAAAAGATAGGGTTCATCAAATGGTCTATGATGTCTTAAGTGATGATAGAAAAGCACAGCTTGAGGAGCACCATGAGATAGACTTTGCTGTTGAATTATCTGAGGTTGGAAGGTTCAGGGTGAATGTCTTTTATCAGAGAAGGGGTGAGAGTGCTGCCTTTAGAATCATTCCTACAAAGATAAAAACAATTGAAGAGTTAGAGCTTCCTTCAGTCTTAAACAACCTTGCCCGGGCAAAGAAGGGACTTATCTTAGTTACCGGACCTACAGGCTCAGGAAAGTCAACCACATTAGCGGCTATGATAGACCTACTCAATCAAGAGAAAAAAGACCATATTTTAACTATAGAAGACCCTATAGAGTTTGTCCATGAAAACAAGGGCTGTCTGGTCAATCAAAGGGAGGTTGGACCACATACAAACTCCTTTGCTATAGCCTTACGCTCTGCGCTTCGTGAGGACCCTGATATTATTCTTGTTGGTGAAATGCGGGATTTAGAGACAATTCAAATGGCTCTGACTGCTGCAGAAACAGGTCATGTCGTCTTTGGCACCCTGCATACAAACTCTGCATCTCAGACCGTAGATAGAATTGTGGATGTCTTTCCACCACACCAGCAACAGCAGATAAGAACCCAGCTTGGAGAAGCCTTAGTTGGTGTTGTCTCACAAATCCTTATTCCCACTGTAGATGGTCGTGGAAGGGCTTGTGCCTGTGAGATTATGGTGGCAAATTCAGCCATAAAGAATCTTATCCGCGAGGGAAAGACCCATCAGATGCCGTCCATCATCCAAACAGGTGCAAAAGAAGGGATGCAGTCTATGGACCAATGCCTGAAGACATTAGTCATGAAAGGAAAGATTTCCAAGGATGATGCAGCCATGCGAGCTATTGATAAATCTGCCTTTGGTGGAAGTGGCACATTGGGTTCTACTTCAGGGGCAACAGCTAAACCATCTTTTGGTCCAACATCGACGCTTCCTCCAAGACCCGCAGCAGGTATGCCACCACTTTCTCCAAGACCCGCAGGTATGCCACCACTTTCTCCAAGACCCGCAGGTATGCCACCTCCTACTCCCTCAAGTCCCACAGGCGCTCCAACACAACCTTCTGTTTCTCCAATGCCCACATCTCCTCCTGGTCAACCTTTTAGGTTTAATATTCCTTCGGGCTAAAGGTGAGAAAAGCCCTTTTTCTCCTCTTCCTGGCAAATCTCGGCTTTTCCTTTGAATTAAGGGTAAAGATTACCCAAACCTCTATTGTTAATATTTCAGGCACAAGATACTTTGAGCTTTATGACTGTGAGAGTCTAATTGGCAGAAGGTATTCTGCTCCTATTGAGCTTAAAGCAACTGCAGGTGGAATATTAACCTCTTCTTATGGTGAGTTTTTAGGACCGGTCTTTGTCTATCCGCTTCAGGATAGCTACATCAAGATTGGAAACAGAAGGTATAGAGGCTATTTTGAGATTAGAAGGCAGGGAGGCGGGCTATTAGTCATAAGCATAGTTGACCTTGAAGATTATCTTCCAGGCATAATAAAAAGGGAGATCTCTACAGACTGGCCTATTGAAGCAATAAAAGCTCAGGCTGTGCTTGCCAGAACATTTGCCTTAGTCAACCAAAAACATAAGGCCGAAGGCTTTGATCTTTGCTCTGATGTCCATTGCCAGGTCTATGGAGGCATGGAGGCAGAGGATAAAGTGGCTATACTTGCCTGCTCTGCTACAAGCAGCGAGGTTCTTTGCTATAATGAAGAGCTTGCGCCTGTTTATTACCATGCCTGCTGTGGTGGTCTTATTTCAGATATAAGGGATGTCTGGGGACCTAGCTTACCCTACTTCAAATCTAAGGTCTGTCCATATTGCTATGCCTCTCCTCATTATAATTGGCAATACAATCTGAGCTATGCTAATATTGCTGAAAAGATTGGCATTTCCAGGGTTTTTAGGGTAGAAAGGACAGGGAAAGGAAGACCAAAGGAGATAATTGTCCATTATGAAGGTGGAAGAAAGGCTATACTCGCCAATGATTTCAGAAATATGTTTGGCTCTAATCTAATAAAATCAACCTACTTTGAGATAGAAGAGACCTGGAATGGAATAAAGCTCATTGGAAAAGGCTGGGGACACGGCATTGGAATGTGCCAGTGGGGAGCAAAAGGAATGGCAAGCCAAGGTGCAAGTTATCAGGAGATACTCTCCTTCTACTTCCCGGGCTGTGTGGTAAAAAAGCTATGAAAAAAATATTAATGATTATCATTCTGGTCTTGCCTCTTTTAGTTTTGTATCAACTCTATATTCCAGTTGATAGGTCTTCTACTACCAATAAGAGGGTTGATATTAAGAAGGGTATGGCTCTGATAGAGATTACCAGAATACTAAAAGATGAAGGTTTAATTCGTGATGGGCTCTCCTTTGAGCTATTGGCTGATGTAAAAGGTGCTACTCGTAAGATTCAGGCAGGAGAGTATCTGCTCTCTCCTTCAATGAACGCAGCCCAGATTCTCAAGATTTTGGAGAAGGGCGAAAGCGAAAAATCCTGCTTTACTATTCCTGAAGGATATAATCTTTTTCAGATAGCAGATCTTTTATCAGCCAAAGGCTTTATTCACAAAGAAAGGTTTCTTTTTCTTGTCAAAGACAAAGGGTTTCTTGAAAGTTTAGGTATCCAAGCAGAGAGTGCAGAAGGTTATCTATTCCCTGAAACATACTGTATCAGTAAGGGTGCGTCTTGCGAGGAGATAATTAAAATGATGGTCTCTGAGCTAAATAAATCGCTTCCCCAAGAACAAACAACTCTTTCTATCTCTCAATTACTCACCTTAGCCTCTATCATTGAAAAGGAGACGGGCCAGACAGAGGAGAAGCACCTTATCTCTGCTTGTTTTCATAATCGCTTAAAGGCTGGAATCCCCCTTTGTAGCTGTCCAACTGTAATCTATGCCTTGTTGCCTGATTTTGACGGCAATCTAAAGAAACAAGACTTAGAGATTGCCTCTCCTTACAACACCTATAAATACAGAGGGCTTCCTCCAACACCTATTGCCAACCCAGGCCTTGCTTCCATCAAAGCCGCCCTATATCCTGCATCTTCCGATTACCTCTACTTTGTCTCAATGAACAATGGCAGGCACAAGTTTTCCCGCACATTAGAAGAGCATCATCAGGCTACATCTAAATATCAATTAAGGAGATAAAATGAATATACAAGAATTAAAAGAAAAACTTAAACAGGCAATGGAGCTCAAAGAGTATGAACAGATAGAAGATATCTGGTTGAATCTAATGGAATTATTGCCAGAGGATTTAGTCCTTTTTTATTCTATAGCTGATTGGTTAGGCAAACATAAGGAAAAAGAACGGGCGGCTACCCTGCTCCTTTTCTTAACTGAGCATTTTAAGAAGAAGAATGATTTTCATAAGGTCTTAGAGATACTCAAGAAAGCGGCTTTCTTTAACCTGCAAGATACTGATCTTCGTCAAGAGCTTATTAATTGCTATCAAGTGCTTCTTTCTGGCCATCCGCAAAAAGAAGAGCTTATTTCGTCTGGTATAAAGGAAAAGAAGGACTTGGCTGAGATTTTAGCCACATTTGACCATTATCTGG
The DNA here is from genome assembly GCA_030018505.1 of bacterium. Taxonomy (GTDB): domain Bacteria; phylum UBA9089; class UBA9088; order UBA9088; family JAGUXG01; genus JAGUXG01. Next base: position 13,080 of record JASEHO010000001.1, on the reverse strand, counting down.
ACTTTAATATCGGCCAATATTTTTATAGGCCTGAGTGGGGCGTTGGCAAAATAATAGACTGCTACCCATTAAAAAAGAAAAGGGTGGTGATTGATTTTGAGAAAAAGGAAAGACACGAAATGAGCATAGATGCAGCTTGTGAGGTATTGACAAAATTAGATTCCAATCATTTTTTGGTAGTAAAACTGACGGATATGACCCGCCTGAAGAATATGGCTCCTATTGAACTTATTCTTTTTCTCTTGAAAAGCATTAACCAGCCATTAACACCGCAAAAGATAAGGTCGTACTTGCAGGGTATTATCCCAGAAGAAGAATGGCTATCTTGGTGGAATAAGATAAGCCTTGAAATGACAAAGGACGGACGAGTTAGTTCTAGAGGAAATCCAAGAACCTATCTATGGTGCAACCAAGAGGAAGCAGAAAATAACCTTGTCATAAGATTTGATAAGGCTTTGCCCCAGGAAAAAATGGAGTTAGCCAAAGAGGCTTGTGAAAAGGGATTTCCTGTAAAAAGCCAGTTTTTAGAGGCATTGTTTGAGCTTGGCTCTCAATCAATGGCAAATAACCCATCTCTCGCTATTGAGATTTTTCTATTCGTTCAGGATATGAAAGATGAAGATTTTACTGAAAAATGCGAGGCAATTATTAAAACCTGTGAAGATCTTCCTGATTTGCTCGCAAAAATACAGAGACCAAAATATCAACTTCAGACACTCAAAATAATAAAAACTGCTTTGGCAAAAATCTGGCCAGAAATCTATGTATCTTTATTCTTTTCGCTCTCCGGCGTAAGGTTGTTAGGGACCATAATAGATGAATTAGAGCAAGAAAAACTTGATGTAATTACCACCAGACTCTATCAGTTGCCACAAGAATATCCAGAGAAATTTTTATTGGTATGCAAAAAGTCTTTTAGAAATGGTCTAAAACTTAATCTGAGTGAATATGAGCTTTTGTCAACATTGCTTAAGCTTTTGGAGAAGAATGAAACAAGGGTCTTGCGAGATCAGATAAAGGCATTTTTATTAGAAGATAATCTATTAAGAACCCATTTAAGCCCCACGCAACTCAATATATTTTGTGAGACCTTACTACAAAGTGGTAGTTTGAAGCCAACTGAAAGGAATAAGATACGGGCTTTGACTACAAAAGAACTTAGAAGAAACAGACCTAAAAAAGAAGAGAATAAGCATATTCACTTTTATGCAATTCAAGAAAATATAGATGCCAGGCGACAGGAACTGACACATATTATGGAAACACAAATTCCAGCAAATATTAAGGAGATAGCTCATGCACGAAGCTATGGTGATCTGCGAGAAAACTTTGAATATAAATCGGCAAAGGAACAGCAGAAGCTTCTTTATGCTAAATTAGTGAAATTAAGGGCACAATTGGCTCAAATCAAGGTGATTCGTCCCGAGGATATTACCACAGAGAGGGTGAATATAGGGACAAAGGTAAAACTCAAATCTCTTAATGAAGGAGTAATTAAGGAATATACTCTTTTAGGCCCCTGGGAATCTGACCCGGACAAAGGGATTATTTCATATCTTACGGCTATTGGTTGTAGCCTGTTTACAAAAAGAGTAGGAGATAAGGTGACCATTTCCGAAGCGGAGTGGGAGATTATAGGGATAGATAAGGGAATAGAGATGAAGTAATCTTTTGGTCTTAAAACCGCTTGATAAATTCCGCTGACTCTCAGACTGTAACCTCGTTAGATATGGGATAAAACCTTTAAGACAGTTTTTCAATAATTTTATGGAGATGAGCGGAGTCGAACCGCCAACCTCCTGCGTGCAAAGCAGGCGCTCTCCCATTGAGCCACATCCCCTAAAACTTTTGCACTATAAACTAAACTTTTTGGAGCTTCCTGGATGATTTTAGAATCTTACTATAATTAGTCCAGAAGCCTCAATTTATTCCTCCAATTCTCTTCCTTAGAGGAACTATTATCTGCCCAAACGATATAAGTTTACATTCAATTCTCTTTTAATGCAATCAAAATCTGTTTTGACTTGTAATACCTCTAGTGCCCTGGCTCTGATAATTTGATTAAAGTTTTTGGCCTTTCTAAAAAGGTTGCGTCCCCTTTCTCCCTTTCCCAGATAAGCATCTCTGTTAAGCCTATGAGCTTTTCTTTTTCTGCAATCAGATCTTCTTCCTTTTTTCTTTCCTTTTCTATCACCTCTTGAGGTGCTTTTTGGATGAAATCGCTGTTTTCAATCTTCTTCTTTGTCTTTTCCAGCTTCTCTTCTACCTCAGATAGCCTTTTGGTAATCCTTTTTTTCTCCTCATCAATATCTATCAAGCCAGAAAGCAGAACATAAACCTCTATCCCAGAGGAGACAGAAACAACAGATTGAGGAGGTCTTTTTGTCTCCGGATTAATGGTTATCGTCGCAAGGCCTGCTAAAGCCATAATATACTCGGCATAGTTTTTGAGAGCAGCAGAATCTGATTTCACCATAACCTCTAATTTCTCCTTTGGCGGAATCTTAAATGTTGAGCGAATATTCCTTATTCCACCAATGATAGACTGAATAAGCTCCATCTCTTCATCAGCCTTAGTATCCGCAGGGAAGAACGCAATGGGCCAATCCTTAGTCATAATAGACCCAGAATTATTGGGAAGTTTCTGCCACAACTCTTCAGTAATGAATGGAATGAAGGGATGAAGAAGCCTCAAAATCATATCCAAACTCTTGACCAAAAGATGCTGTGTCCTCTTTCTCTCAGTCGGGTCAGCCAATTCAAGTTTAGCTATCTCTAAATACCAGTCGCAGTATTTGTGCCAGACAAACTCATATGTGCAACCTGTAGCTAAATTAAAGGAGAATTCCTCTAAATGGTTAGTAAGTTCTTTTATCGTCTTTGATAGACAAGAGGCAATCCATCTCTGGCCAAGGGTCTTTGGCTCATACTCCTTTCCATCATAATCCTCAAGGTTCATCAGGATAAACCTCTCTGCATTCCAGAGCTTATTCATAAAGTGTCTGTAGCCCTCTATCCTTTCCTCAGAGAGGATGACATCCCTGCCCAAGCCTGACAGGACTGCCAGGGTAAACCTTAAGCTATCACAACCATACTTTTCAATGATGATTAGAGGGTCTATAATATTTCCAGAGGACTTGCTCATCTTTGCCCCATCTTCCGAACGGATAAGCCCATGGATATAGACTTGATGGAATGGCACATCTTGCCTGAACTTAAGACCCATCATCATCATTCTTGCCACCCAGAAGAAGATGATGTCAAACCCTGTAGAGAGGACAGAGGTTGGATAGAACTTCTTTAGGTCTTCTGTCTCTTCTGGCCAGCCCATTGTTGAGAATGGCCAGAGGCTTGAAGAAAACCAGGTGTCTAAGACATCCTCATCCTGATAGATGCTGGAAGAACCACAGGAACACCTATCAGGGTCTTTTACCTCCACAATCTTTTCTCCACAATCCTTACAATACCAGACAGGAATCCTGTGCCCCCACCATATCTGACGGGAGATACACCAGTCCTTGATATTCTCCATCCATTCAAAGTAGGTCTTCTCCCAGGACTTTGGCACAAATTGACATCTGCCCAATTTTACCGCCTCTATGGCTGGCTCTGCTAAGGGTTTCATCTTTACAAACCACTGCTTTGATAGGTATGGCTCAATTATGGTATGACATCTATAGCAACGGGTTATGTTATAGAGATAGTCCTCTATCTTCTCCACAAGCCCTTTATTTTTTAGCTCTTCTACTAACTGATCCCTGGCTGCAAATCTATCCAGCCCAGAGTAATGACCTGCATTTTCGTTCATAGTCGCATCAGGATTCAGGATATTGATGGATTGAAGAGAGTGCCTTTTGCCAATCTCAAAGTCATTTGCGTCATGGGCTGGCGTCACTTTTACCGCGCCTGTTCCAAACTCAAGGTCAACAAACCTATCGGTAATGATAGGAATCTCCCTACCAAGAATAGGCAAGATAGCTACCTTTCCAATAAGGTTTTTATACCGCGCATCCTCTGGATTGACAGCAACGGCTGTATCTCCAAGCATTGTCTCGGGTCTTGTTGTGGCTACAAGAATAAATTTAGTTGAATCTTTGATTGGATACTTGAGGTGATAGAGGTAGCCTGTCTCTTGCCTATAATCTGTCTCAATATCACTGATGGCGGTCTTGCACCTTGGACACCAGTTAATGATATAATCCCCTTGATAGATAAGTCCCTCTTTATAAAGCCTGACAAAGACCTCCCTCACTGCCCTTGATAAGCCCTCATCCATTGTGAACCGCAGTTTTGACCAATCACAGGAACAACCAAGCCTCTTTAGTTGCTCAATTATCTTTCCTCCATACTCCTCCTTCCACTGCCAGACCATTTCCACAAAGGCTTCTCTCTGCAGAGATTCACGGGTTTTGCTTTTCTTTAGAAGCTCTTTTTCCACGACATTCTGGGTGGCTATGCCAGCGTGGTCTGTGCCAGGAACCCAGAGGACACTGTATCCCTGCATCCTGCGCCATCTGATGAGAATATCTTGAATAGTATTGTTCAAGGCATGGCCTATGTGAAGCGAGCCAGTAACATTTGGTGGAGGAATAACGATGGAGTATGGTCTCTCCCTCTGGTTATCAGCGACAAAATATCCCTCCTTTTCCCAGAAAGAATACCATTTAGCCTCTATATCCTTTGGTTCATAAGCCTTTTCCATCTATATATTTTTCCTGTAAATTTACTTTTGTTAAATTTACTTTTGCTAAATTTGAAATGATTTATCTCCTTCCTTGGTTTATTTGCTATAATTGTTTGAAATAATTATCAATCTCTGGCCTTAGCTCAATTCCTATACTTTCAAAAATATTGAGCAAATCTTGATAGGCACCTTCTCCACCAAGAAAATCCCAAAACTCTTCTGCTACCTTCAATTCATTGGTAAGGTCTAACATTCCCCGCATTGTCCAGCGGTTGTAGGGTTGTGGTTCATAAGGATTGTAAGGAATCGCAATGAGTGATTGAACATTTACTGTAGGATTTGTTGCAAGTACTGCGGCAATCCATTCTAAAAGTGTCCGCTTAAATTCTTTGAAGCCGCCTGTATTCGGTTTTACAGTCTTGAGGTCAAAGAAGTAGATTATTCCGTTGTGAGCAACAAGTTTAATATCAACTTTAGTCAGCTTGACGGTTTTCATTTCTCCTTGTCTGCAAACTTTTCTAATCGCGTCAATTTCACCTGGCTTATTGGGAGATAAATTGGCTGTTGTTAATCCGTCCATTATGTTTTGAATAACTCTGTGTGCCTCTGATGAAATTTGTGTTCCTGCTATCTGGTGTGAAGCAGCACTTGCAAAAGTTGATGATGCAAGCGTTAATGCAGTAGGTTCAAAAATACTCGTTCCGAAATTTGTATTTAGAGAATGTATGAAAGAAAATAAAGCCATTCTATCTTTACCAAGTAATCTTGTATGGAAAGGCATTGAAGCAGGCTCTGGATTGTAATTTTTGAATTTATGTCGTAAACTGTTACATAAAACATTTTCAATATTTTGAATTTGTTGCACGGATAAGGCCATAATTATTTCTCCTTAGAGCTTTGAAGTTCCCATAACGCACTTTCTACTGCTCCACGCCAATCAATATAATTACCGATTTTTTCTTCAATTGCTTACCTCTTTCTCATATGAAAAATAGTTTCAGAATATGCACCCTTATCTTTCTCGGTGCGGTTTAATACTGGTCGTTTGTATTGCTTAACAATTTGCATCCCTGCATTTTCAGCAATTGTCGGATACATATTATATTTATCATTTGCTACAAGAAAAATATCGTAATCGTCAACCAAATATTTTTTACAGTTGTTAAGCACTTCCGTTATTCCTTGTATGTAACTCTGTTTTGCTTCTCTGCTCTGTCCTTTGTAGAGAGGGCCAATCTCCAATTCGTCTTTTCGTTCAAAGCCATAGAGGTCATAAGCATAAGCGTGTTGTTCGTGATAATCAATTAAGCCAACATACGGTGGACTTGAAAAGATACCCTTGATTTTTTGCCTTTGAGCTAACTCTGCAAACAATGGATTTCTTTTTTCAATCTCTTCAAATATATCGATGGTTCTACTATCACCTGTTAAGCAAAGCTGAAATGTTTTAGTGCGTAATCTATCAAATTGATAAAGCCTCGCAAGAGTATCTTTTGTGTATGATCCCCACCATTTAAGGATAGAAAAAAGTGGTTTGCAAACCTTACCATGCTTTGAACAGTAATAGATTGCTGTAATTGGTTCAATAAGTGTTGCCAGATCAGCATGTGTTGTTGCTCTGCAGGAACGGATGGTTCTACTCAAAATAATGCTAATGATTTTTTTCGTAGCAATATTCTTAATTTTTTTGATTTCATCGAACACAAATTGAATTTCATCCCTAACATTTTGTAAATACCACCTGTCAAGAAAGGTATCTGTTTTATCCTGTCTCAGCTTTATATTGTATTCTTTAACAAGTTTGTTGAAAATAGGTAAAAATTCTTTCTCTTTTTCTGTTCCGTATTCATTTTCGTTTATTTCTCCTCGTTGGAGTTTGTATTTGTAATCTGGAACAGGAAAATATTTGTTGTTGAAGTCATAAAGTGCCTGCAAAAGTTTTTCTTCAAATTCAATGGTATGAGAGTTAGCAAGGAATTCTTTAAGTGCCTTTGTTATTCTACTAATTTCGGCTTGAACATCAACAAGGTCATATTTCATAATCTTACAATTTCCAATTAAAGCGTTAAAGGCAGAAATATCAATACCAATAGCGTGCAGACCAAGTTCGTTTGCCTGAACCATTGTTGTTCCGCAGCCTGAGAATGGATCAAGAACAATGTCTCCTTTTTTGAAATAAGTTTGTTTCTTGAAATTATCGGTATGGCTATCCAGAAAGTATTCTACAAGTTGAGGGATAAATTTCCCTTTATATGGGTGGAGCCTATGGACATGTTTAGTGGTTTCCGCTTCCTTATATTGGTCAAATGACAAAGCCCAATTTAAGTTCTCACCAAGTTGGTCCTTCCATGCAAACTCACGGTTGCCGTTGTAGAATTTGTAATAGTCAATAAGCTCTTGCCTTGAAACCTGTGTTGTTCCGTTATCGCCAATTTTCCTTATCCGTCCATATTGAATAAGGTAAGATATGTTAGATGTTGTAACGGTTTTCTGTAAATATTCCGTAGCCCAGACGCTTGCTTCTTTAATATTCAATAAATCTTGCTTCATAATACCTTTTCCAAACTACTTACCAAGACGCCTCTTTCAGACCCTATGCCTATTCCATAAATTTTTTCTTAGCTTAGCTAAAAGTTTTTCAATATACTCTAGTCTAAAATCTACTTTTACCTCTGATTTCTGACTCCCGACTCTTGACTTCTAACTTTTCACTTTTCATTTTATACATATCCCTCTGGGGCATCAATCAGAATTAGGCTTCGTAATAGGGCTTCATTCCTGCCTACCACATCCTTCTTATAGATAAATCCAGCCTTTTTGATATACTGTTCCACCTCAGGATACTCTCTTCTGTAAAGTTTGCTCAATTTTTTCCTCTTGATAATATAGCCTGCCTTCAGCTTCTTTATCTTATAGATTGGATTGATAATTGGGTTCTTCAGGTTCTCTGTAAAAATCTTGCTTGTGTCATACTCCCTGAAGATTTCAGGTGTATTTGAGAGGATAAGAGAGAAGGCAGAACTATTTTTGATCTCATCAGCATCTTTTAAGTTTATCTTTCCACTTGATAAAGACTCTCTCAGTTTAAGCTCCGTGTATGTTCGCCCTTCCATTTTGCTAAAGACCCTGAGGTAGTCTTGTAAGGCTAATGGGTATCCTGTGATTGGGTTTTCCTTGCCTTTATTATGCAGATGAGAGAGAAAGATTGCTCCTTGTTCATTTAATACCCTCATAAACTCAGAGGCTATGCCTGCCTTTGCCTCAACAAAATGGAAAGAATCCGAGCAGAGGATAGAGGAGAAGCTCTTATCTTTGAATGGAAGGGGAAGGTTTCCATCAAGGCAGAAGAAACTTGCCTCTTTAGCAAAGTTTTTGGCAAGATAGAGATTAGCGAAGTTTTTATCGCAAAGGAAGAGATTCTTTGGGTCAATCCACTTAGACAGGATATAGGCTGTGTGTCCTGTGCCACAGCCAAAGTCTAAGAGGCTTCCCTTTCTTTCTTTGAGGGCTGAAACTAATGGCAGAAAGGATAGGAATGAGCTGGCAGAAAACCTATATCTTGTGTATTCTGTCCAGAACCTGAAACCCCAGAGCCCCATTATCTTATAAAAACTTATCTTATGTAGAGCCGTCCAGGCAAAGAATGGGCTCCAGGACTCTTTCATTAGCAGATTAAACGCCGCAGACCTTGCCTTTCCCTTCTTTATCAGATTTGTTGCCTTTTCTGTGGCTTTTTCTCTTCTTAAAACCAGTATTCCAGACAAGAATGGCCAGAGGTTACAGGAACACTCAAATAAGCCATCTCCCCACTCAATATCCCAGGGTTTCAGCCTTCCTGCACAATATGGACACATCAATCCTTCAATATCCATTGTGGTAAGGATACGCAAAATCTGGTTGTTGTGTCAATTCTTTTGTTGGTAACACTTTAGCCATCTGAAGTAACCAAGAGTGCACCAGTCACCAGAGTATCAGTCAAATTCTTTACTGGTGCTCCTTTTTCCTTCATTGTACTTCATTCTCTTAAAAATAATTTCAATAATCCTTACCTTGGAAATCAAGCAGCAGTTCTAAAAAATCCAGAACCAGAATAATCATTGAAGTTATCAACTCCACATACTATACTTTTCATCTGCTATCCCCTAAGGTCTTCTGTTAATCTTTACTTCAGGTGGCTAAATGTTACTTTTGTTTTAAGCAAAATGATTAGCAAAAGAGATAAAAGAAGAATAAAGAAAGTAGCTTTCTTTATTTTAGTCTGTGGACTGATTTTTTTTGGAGGAAGGCAGTTTATCCTCTCTGATATATTTCGGATAAGAAAGGTAGAGGTAGAAACAGATGGAAACCTTGAGAAGAAAAAGATACTTTCCCTCTTTAATAGCTACTGCAAAGAAAACTGCTTAGATCATAGACCAAACCTTTTTAAGTTAGAAAAAGATAGCCTGCGAAGGTTTCTCCTTTCTGATGTAAGGCTCCTTGAGGCGAAGATAAAAAAGAGACCACTTTCTAAGCTGATAATCTCTGTTACCGAGAGAAAGCCTTTTGCCCAGATAGGAGAAGGTCTTTGTGTAGATAAAGATGGCGTAGTCTTTCCAACCAAAGAGACGCATACTACCTATCTTCATATCAATTCTAAAAAAAGACATGGTGATAAGATAGATGTGCAAGAGCTATATCTTATTGTAGAAAGGATAAAGGCCTTTCTACCTAAATATCCAATAAACCAGATAAGGAAAGAGAAAGATAGACTCTTCTTTTTGATAGAAGATACCTGGATTTCGGTTTTGCCAAAAGAGAAAGAGCTTAATAAAAAATTGACCCAGCTTTCTGTTATCCTGCCTACACTTACCAAAAAAGGGGTTTTTGTAGATCTGGGCTATGACGACCCAATCCTTTCTCCTAACCTTCCGGTAACCGTTCAGCCCATACATTAGGAGTGTCCGAAGGAAGATAATTCATTTTAAATTTAGCATTGCAAATTTATCATTGAAAGAGAAATATATTGACTGAGATGTTATTCCAAATTTGAAATGATAAATGCTAAATTTGCAATGAATTTATCCCCTTATCTGGTATAATCTCTAATCTGGTTTTTCGAATACTACCTGAACACTTACACCTTCCGTTTATTCAACGGCCTCCAGCCAAACCATAAGCTCGCCTTTTTTTAGACTCTCCCACTGTCCATTTTTTCCAATATATGACCTTCCAAAGGTGTATGAGCTGTCAATCGGGATGAGTATCTCAATATCTTCTGAGGTAATAGTGATGGTATTGTAACCCTGATGGAAGGTAGATGGAGGAAGGTTTATTGAACCCACATTCATCAGGTCTGTTGAGCTAAGACTTGCAGGTCCTTTTGTTCCGTTGATATCAAAAATAAGGGTTCCAGGCTTTGTTACCTGATAACTAAAGAAGAGAGAACATCTCTTTAATCCTAAAGAGTCTTCTTTTATGAGAAACTCTTTCTTGCAAGAAGAGTTTGGAAGTAAGGTTATAAAATTCCCTCCCTGCCATTTGCCTGAGTTATCTCTGAGAATAATCCTATCTCCTTTTTTAGAGACTATACTCTCATGATGAAACAGGGGATAGAGTTTACCAATTACAGATTGAGAGCAAACAAAGACGATTGCGAATAAGAGTAAGATTAAGGAAGAAAGGAAGATGGGTATCTTCTTTTCTTTTATTTTTTTGTATGACCACCAGATAGGAAAGGCAGCAAAGATTATGAGAATAGGCACAAAGGCTATACGATACCTGGATAATATATAGAAAGGCAGCATAGACAGCATAAAGGCAAAGATGAAGAGGTAGAGCAAAAGCGCCCTTCTTCTTAGAGAAAGGATAATTCCATATAGACCTAAGGGTGCAACAAAACCAAAGCCAAGAAGAATAGGGAATTTGAAGATGAAGGAATAACCCTTCTGAAGGGATGTATTGATGTTGTTATCAACCTCCTCTTTACTCCAGAAAAAAAGGAACTTTTCAAGATAGAGCTTCGCTACCTCTTTGGGATTCTCTTTAATGAACTTTATTACTTCTTGGGAATAGACCTTCTCTCCCTCTTCTTCTACTCTCTTTGTAATCTTCTCTGTGTAGGAAGGAGGAGGACAAGAGTACTCAGCTGTACTATAAGGATTGTTTCCAAGCCAAACTCCTACTATCCCATTGGCTGAGATAAGAACAAACTTACCAGACACAAGATAGTTCCTAATTGTTGCAGGAGAAATGGTCAATAGAATAATTAGGCAGAGAAATCCAATCTTTTTGAAAGTTGAGAGCTTAAGTTTGAGAGTTAAAACCATCCAAATGAGGATGAATGGCACAAATACGAGGATAATTCCCCTGCTGAGAGCAGATATGCCTATTGGAATCCCTGCCAGGGCTATGTTTTTGTATGATGGCCTCTCCTCAACTCTAAGAAGGAGGAAGACTGATAATGTATTTAGAAAACAGACCAATGTTTCCATAAGAAGAAGCCCTTCTATAGATATAGAAGATACTATAGAAGACAGAGATAAAAAGGGAGATGAGAGCCACAGGTTTGTTAAATACCTTTTTAGCTATAAGGTAGATAAGAAGGAATGTTGCCACGCCAAGCATTGTTTGGATGAGCCTTATAATGTATTGGTCTGCTCCAAATATCCTGTAGATTAGAGCAAGAAAATGGTAGTAAAAAGGGCCGGCATAATAGGGGCTATTTGGAAGTGTTCCATTTAATACCGCATGAGCAGCGGTGTGATAATCAAGCATATCTGTTCCTGCTTGAGGTTGATAGAAGTAAGGATCGTTTGCCTTTAGGTGAGCCAGATAGATGAGCCTTAAAATAAAAGATAAAAGAAGAAGCCCGGCAACAACAATAACCTCAATATTTTCCCATTTGTGTTCATTCGCGGTTAATTCCTGTTTCTTCTTTTTCTTCTTCACACCCCAGATTATACCCTTTGGAATTTCCTTATGTCAATACTTGATAGTTTATCGTCTATATTCTGTCTCCTGTCTCTGATTCTTGACTTTTGACTTTTAACTTTTAACTTTTCACTTCTGGTATAGGGATAGAAAGGTGCAAGAAGTATAAGAATAGGAGACATATGCGCGCCAAGAAAATTGTAATCAAGCATAGTTGTATCCAGAATCCTTCCGTGAATAGTGTTCCAGATAGCCTGGTCAAAGATAGCTAGATCAAAGTGTCCAGTGAAGAGGCCGTTGTATTGAATAATGGAAAGATAGGAATAAACAGCAATATAAATGCCTGTTATAAAGAAAAGCAGGATTAGGCTTATACTCTTTGGAATATCTTTGTTTAGGTTAAGAAGAGAGCTTAAGAGAAAGGCAAATGTGCTTATAAGGAAAATAAGAAAAAAGACCTTCCAGATAGAAAAAGGAAGGCTTTTATAAAGAAGAATTCCAAGGAAAAATAAGGCAGTGTAAGAAATAAAAAATATTAACTGGTTGAATTTCTTATCTTTTGTCCTTTTATTTTGGCCCTTTCTTTTCACAAACTCATTATATCTACCTTTCCATCAAAAGTCAATTAGAGGGAGACAAACAAGCTAAGAAGCCCACAAGCATAATCTATCTTTTCAAATAATATTTTAAAATCCTCTGTTTTATTCGCCTATAAAATTCCTGCGTGCCTGAATGCCTCGGCAAGCCTTGCCTCTTTTTGGGCAAACTCAAGCAAAGCCTTCTCAAGCCTTCCTTCCCTTTCTTCTAATGCCTTCATTTTGTTTACCGCAGGGGCTAAGGCTGTCCTTCTGTCCCATAAAACAAATCCTACCAAGGCAAACATTCCTGCTAAGATAACATAAAGAAGGTTTGTTAAGTCATCTATCCTTTTGTTTACATACTGTATCTCTACTTTTACAGACCGTATCTCCTCCTTCACGGATTGCATTTGAATTTGAACCTCTTCCCTTACAATCTTTCGTATCTCTTCAATATCATTCTTGCTTAAATCTGCGAAGGCTTGTGACATCCATCCTATCCCTAAAACCAAAACCCCTAAACTCCCTACAAAACCAATAAACCTCTTCATTTTCTTTAGACCTCCATTTTTATAAATTTGAATCATATTCACATCAAACCAGGCTAATCCCAAGCCCTTTACAAATATTAACCATTTCACTACCTTTTTGCAAGGTGATAAATATCTTTTGTGGATTTATAATGGAAAATTTCATCTTTGCCACCTCTACCTTGTCATTAAACCGCAAGACATCATCTGGCTCACCATAAGATTTTATCTCAAAGACAATTGACTCTGAATTATGGGCATAAAGGTCTATCTCGTATTCCCTTCCTTTTGGCCCAATCTTACCTTCATCATCCACAAACTTCTTTCTTAAGGTAATATTTTCTGGTTTTATATCCCTTCTATTTAAGGCAACCCTTAA
>JASEHO010000019.1 GCA_030018505.1 bacterium | reverse complement strand
TATAGCACCTATTAACCAAAAGTTCTCGTCTTTTTCCTTATCTTTTGAATGTAGAATATCGAATAATGAATTTCGAATGATGAAGTTTTGGTCTCCTTTTTCCTTCTATATTCTACATTCTACATTCGATATTTTCATTTTATGTAAACTTTTGACTAATACCTACTATAATCACTATAGTCTCTTCAATTCATCAAAAGCTGCCTTTGGATTATCTGCCTTAAAGATATAAGAGCCAACATCTGCCAAATCCACACCCGATTCTTTTATTATTTTTATATTATCTGCCTTTATGCCGCCATCCATACCAAGCAATAGCTCTGGCCTAAGCCTTTTTATCTTTACTGCTTTATCTAAAACCTCTGGGACAAACTTAGCTCCATAGAAACCAGGATAGACAGACATAATAAGCAAATAATCAAGTTTTTCCAAAAGGTGTTCTATGCTCGAAAGAGATGTATCAGGATTGATAGCCAGCCCTGCCTCCATATTTTCTTTAATCTCTTCTATCACCTCTTCCGGCCTATCTGTTGCCTCAAAATGAAAGATGAATCTCATTGCCCCTGCTTCTTTGAAGGGTTTTATATAACCCTCTGGATTTTCCACCATCAGATGCGCCTCTATTGGGATTTTCGTTTTGCAAGAAGCAAGGTCATTGGCAGTGATGCTCTTTGTAGGCACAAACCTACCATCCATAATATCTATATGAAGAAGCTCGCAGAATTCCGCCTCTTCAACCATTCTCCTCAATTCATCTAATTTATCTGTCAAAAGAGCTGGAACTATCTTCATATCTTATTTTACTTTAGGAAAAAGATAAACATTGCTCTTATCTGGCAAGTAGTGCCTCTGCTAAAAGCAGGTCTAATCCTGTGTCTATGTCTATAGAATCTTCCTCTTCCATCACTAACCCTCTTAGGTCACAGTCCCATATCCTTCCCGAGGTGATGATGGCAGTCCTCATTGTATAGACCGCACCATTTAGAAGATAGACATCTGGTAGTTCCTGCCTTCTTGAATAGCTCTTTCCCTCAGGAAATAAGAAGGAGAGCCGGCTATCTTCCAATTTCACCATCCAATAAGGGTTCTTTTCTGCTAAGCAGACACTCACCACTGCATCACAGCCTTCTTTCATCAGCATCTCAAGGCTTTGGTTGATATGCTTTGCTTTTCTTAGTGGCGAGGTTGGCTGGAGTATAGTGACCACATCAGGCATAAAGCCCCTTTCTTCTAAATATCTTAAGGTGTGTTGATAGACCAGAATAGAGGGTGTCTCATCCTTAGATAGCTCCTCTGGCCTATCTATCACCTCAACTCCTTCTGAGGCTGAAAAACTGGCTATCTCTGGGTCTTCCGTGGAAACAACGAGCCTCTCTAAATTCGCCTTCTTTGCCTCTTTCAGGGTATAGAAGATAAGAGGCTTTCCCAAAAGTGGGGCAAGATTTTTCTTTTGTAATCTCTTTGACCCGCCTCTTGCTGGAATAATACCAAGTGTCTTCATCTCTATATGTTTTTATACTTTGTGTGCCTTTGCTACTTTGTGCCTTCGTAACACTTTAGCCAGTTGAAGTAAAGTTCAATGTAAAATGTAAAATTAACAATTAGCATCTTAAAATTATTCCTCTTCTTCATTGTTAATTGCTCATTGATAATTTTGCAATGAATTTCTATTTTTATTTGGTTTGCTTCACCCGACTAAATAGTTATGTGCCTTCCTTAAGTATCTTTGCCACAGTCTCAACATCCTTGTCTCCCCTACCAGAAAGGTTGACAACGATAATCTCATCCTGAGAAAGCTTTGGGGCTAACTTTACTGTATAGGCTATAGCATGGGCTGACTCTAAAGCTGGAATGATTCCTTCTGTCTCTGCCAAGACGCAAAAACCCTTTAATGCCTCTTTGTCTGTTATGGTCACATATTCAGCCCTTTTCATATCCTTATAAAAGCTATGTTCAGGGCCTACCCCTGGATAATCAAGCCCTGCAGAGACTGAATGGGTTACACTTATCTGACCATTTTTATCTTGAAGGATATAAGAAAGGGAGCCGTGAAGGACACCTTTTTCTCCAGCAACTAAGGATGCGGCGTGTTTTCCTGTGCTTATTCCCTCACCTCCTGCCTCTACACCAATAAACCTTACGAGTTTCTCATTATAAAATGGAGCAAATAGCCCCATAGCATTGCTTCCTCCACCAACACAGGCAACAAGATAGTCTGGAAGGTCTCCCTCCATCTTTAGAATTTGCCTCATTGTCTCTTTGCCGATAACAGACTGAAAGTCTCTGACTATCATCGGATATGGGTGAGGCCCTACAACAGAACCAATGACACAATGGGTATTCGCAACATTAGTAACCCAGTCCCTCAAAGCCTCATTGATAGCATCCTTTAGTGTTCTGCTTCCAGACTCTACAGGAATAACCTTTGCACCAAGTAGCTCCATCCTAAAGACATTCAGCCTTTGCCTCTCTATGTCCTCTGTGCCCATATAGACCTCGCATTTAAGACCCATCATAGCTGAGGCTGTAGCTGTAGCAACACCGTGTTGACCTGCACCTGTTTCAGCAATCACTCTGGGCTTACCCATCCTCTTTGCCAAAAGCACCTGACCAAGGGTATTGTTTATCTTATGGGCGCCTGTATGACAAAGGTCTTCTCTTTTTAGATAGATTTTTGCCCCACCGAGCTTCTTTGTCAGCCTCTCTGCATAGTATAAGGGTGTTGGTCTGCCTGCATAGGATGAAAGCAATTCCTTGAGCTTCGCTTGAAAGTCCTTATCCTTTTTTGCCGAAAGATAGCTTTTTTCAAGCTCTGTGAGTGCAGACATCAGGGTCTCAGGAACAAACTTTCCTCCAAACCCATCAAAATGTCCATTTTTATCTGGAAGTTTTTGCATTTCTGATAAAATATTGTGTCTCTTTAAAAAAACCTTCCAAGATTTGGTTCTTTATTTCTGAACTTTTCTCTTTCACTTTACTTCCACCCCTTTAGTTTTAACCTCATCAGCAATAAAACCTTCTTTTCCCTCCGAAATAAACTCTTTCTCTGTATAACCAAGTGCTTCAATGGGTTTTCTAAGTCTTATGGCTACTTGTCCAAGAAGGGTTAATCTTCCCCATAAATCCATCTTTTCAAAATCATCAGAAATTACCACTATGTCAATATCGCTATATTCATGGGGTGAGCCGATGGCATACGAACCATACAGGATTATCTTCTTCACTTTCACGCCCATTCCTTCAAGCAATATTCTGTAATCCCTTATGATTTGATGAGCTGTTCTATCCATTGAAAAGCCTCCTTTGTCTTTTTTAGAAAATCCTCTGCCCTCTCTTTAGTAAAGGCTTTGAACATCTCCTGAAAATCTTTCGGATATCTTGTTACAACACTCAAATTGTTAAGTTCTCCTAAAAACTTCTCTATCTTCTCCGAAGGCGAAAGTGTGGTAAGTTCAAGAAGATACCCAAGACTATGCGTTTTGGGTGGTGTTTTACCAGTAATTTCTTCAACCTTTGCTTTCAATGCTTTCTCTATTGACAGGTGACACATAAATATAGTATAGATATATCTAAACATATGCTCGGCTGTTTCTAAATCGTAGCTACCAGAATCTAACCAATTTTTAATCTCTTTTTTCATTAGTTCAAAAAATGGTTGCTGTTCCTATTTTATTCATAATTATAACATCATAAAGCCTTTGCATTCCTGATAAATTCCTCAAGTTTTTTATGGTCTTTTTTACCAGGATATTCCTCTACACCGCTTGAGACATCAACAGCATAGGGAGAGACAATCTTTATTGCTGAAGCCACATTCTCTGGGGTTAATCCACCTGAGAGGATGATTCTTTTTTCTTTAGCAAGGTCGCAGGCTACACTCCAATCAAATGTTACCCCTGTTCCACCAGGTTTTTCCTCTTGATATGTATCCAAAAGCCAGGTTTCAGCCTTATATTCCCTTATTCTCTTTATATCTTCTCTACCCTTAATACGAAAGGCTTTAATTACCCTTGGGAATTTGCTACAATAGGAAGGGGTCTCATCTCCGTGGAACTGTAAGATAGATATGCCACAAAAACTGGCTATCCTTCTTACCTCTTTTTCATCTTCATTCACAAAAATACCTACGGTAGCAATAAATGGAGGAAGAACAGAAATAATCTCTCTTGCTTTATCAGAAGTTATCCTTCTTGGTGAGTCAGCAAAGACGAAACCTATAGCATCTGCCCCAAAATTTACAGCTGCCTCTGCATCCTCTTTGCAGGTTATCCCGCATATCTTTACTTTAACTACTAAATCCTTCTCCAATCTTAACCTTTGCCTTCTTCTTCAGGTATTTATACCACTCACCCAAGAATAGGTTTTTCTTCTGGGATGTAGCCATTTCCTGTATCTCATCCCTTTCTTTTTCATACCTCTTTTCATCTGCTGGTAGAAACCTGTCAACCTTAATGATATGAAAACCGAAAGGCGTCTTTATTGACTTTCCGACTACGGCTTCTTTCTGTGAAAAACAAGCCTCAGAAAACTGTGGGGCAATCATCCTTCCAAAGGCTATCTCATCTTGAAGCATAGCAAAATAAGTATCTGTTCCCCTTTTTGTCTCTGTGCCTATCTCTTGAGGTGGAAGAAAGCCTCTTGGGATTATCCCAAGCCTCCCCTGGTTCTTCTTTGAAGCCTTAGCATCAGAATATCTCTGCACTGCCTCAGAAAAGGTCAATGTTCCTGCCTTTATCTCTTTGGCTATCCTCTTTGCCGCAGTTGAGGCAGAACCCATAGCATCATCCTCCTGACCAAGTGTTTTGCGTATCTTTTCTCTAACCTCCAAATATTTTTGCTGAATAGCTTCTCCCTTCCACTCACACTTAATAATATGATAGCCGAACATTGTTTTGACAACCTCGCTTGTCTGACCAACCTCTAAGGCAAAGGCAGCCTTTTCGAACTCAGGAACCATCATTCCTTGACTAAAGGTGCCTAAGTCTCCACCCATTGCCGCAGATGCACAATTTGAATTTTTTGAGGCAAGCTCAGCAAAATCAGCCCCACCTTTTAGTTGCTGGAGCAGGCTATCAGCCTTTGCTTTTGCCTGCTGGTCTTCTTGGGCAGGGGCATCCTCTTTTACCATAATTAATATATGCCTTGCCTTCATAGGCCCTGGCTTCTTGAAATCCTCCTTAAAATCCTCGTAGTGCTTTTTTGCCTTTTCTTCTGAGACATAGCTTGCCGGGTCAATTAAGATATGCGAGAGATCAGCCCTTTGATACCATTTATCAAAATACTCTTTTATTTCCGTATCCATAGGCTCTGCCCCATCTGTGATGATTGCTTCCATTCTGGCTATAAGAAGCTCATCTCGTATCTCTTGCTCTCTCCACTTCCAGTATCTTCCTGGCCAGGTCTTTCTTGCCTGCTGATAGGCATTATCATCCGGAAAAGATAGCCTTGTTACCAGGATAAGCTCTTTATTTGAAATTTGTATTCCTCTCTTCTTTGCCTCAGCAAAGAGAAGTTTTCTTTTGACAATTTCCTCCACTGCCCTTTTATGGATGTCTGGAACCATAGACTCATCAAAGTCTTTATATTTATTCTTATATCTCTCTATTATCCTTGCCTTTGTATCTTCATACTCTGCCCCTGTAACTGGCTCTCCATCTATTGAGGCATACTGGGGGTTTTCTGCACTCTGCTTCCTCTGCTGACCAACCCCCCAGGATAAAAAGATTGTTCCGACAACAAAGCTTGTCATCAATATCCAAAAGATTGGCTTCTTATTTTTTCTCAAGATTCTTATCATAAGAATAATTTTAAGGCAAAGGAAGAAAAAGGTCAACTTAAAAAAAGAAAATTTGTATCTGGCTATAGTTTATTGCAAAGATTGATTTATTCTCGGCATACTATGCTATTCTGATAGAAAAGTTGAGGCTTATGTCTAAAAAAGTGCTTTTAGCTATGAGTGGTGGGGTTGATTCATCTGTCTCAGCATTTCTGCTTAAAGAAGAGGGCTATAATGTCATTGGCGTGACCCTGGAGCTCTTTATGGCTGATAAGTGCTCTTCTATCAACAATGCAAAGGATGTGGCGGATAGGATAGGAATCGAACATTATATCTTGGACTGTAAGGATGAGTTCAAAAAGGAGGTGATCAACTACTTTTTGGATGAATATATGACCGGTCGCACCCCAAATCCTTGCGTTGTCTGTAATTCAAAGATAAAATTTGGTATCCTGCTTAAAAAGGCTGAAGAGCTTCGTGCAGATTACATTGCCACAGGTCATTATGCTAAGGTTGAAAAGATAAATGGCAGATTTACATTCAGAAAGGCATTAGACGCAAGAAGAGACCAGTCATACTTTCTCTATCGACTTTCACAATATAATCTTTCCCGTTCCATTATGCCACTTTGGAAGAAGAAGAAAGAGGATGTGAGAAGAATAGCAAAATCACTAAACCTAAAGGTCTATAATAAACCGGATTCTCAGGAGATATGCTTTATCCCAGATAGAGACTATAGGAGCTTTATCAGAAAGAGCCTCCTTGAGATAGAGGATGGAATTATAATTGACAAAGAAGGAAATCTTCTTGGAAAACATAAGGGTATCTATCTATACACCATAGGTCAGCGTAAAGGGCTTGGCATTGCTCTCAAAAAACCCTTGTATGTGATAGGAATAGACAGGCTAAAGAAGGCAATAATTGTTGGAGAAAAACAGGAAAGCTCAGCAAGTTTAGTAGCTAAAGATTTGAACTTCCTTGGGATAGAATCGCTTGTAAGCAAGATGAAGGTGATGGCAAGAATAAGGTATCAACACAAAGAAACAGAGGCTACGATCACTCCTATTTCAAATAGCAAGGTGAATGTTAGCTTCAAAGAACCCCAGAAGGCAATAACTCCAGGACAATCAGTGGTATTCTACAAAGACGATCTAATTATTGGAGGCGGCGTGATCTGTTAGGGTGTTCATAACCTCCACAAGACTTTAGAGATTGGACTTGTCAAAAAAATAAAGAACAGTTAAACTTCTTTTATGATAGATAAAGGTTTCGTGAAAGGACTGTTTCTTGATATATCCTCTTGTTATGACAGGATGAATGGGATTATAAGCCTTGGTCAACATAAAAAATGGAGAAGGAAGGCTATCAAAAAAGCTGGTTTTGGAAAAGGAGGAAGGGTGTTGGATGTAGGATGCGGAACAGGAGATTTCTGTATTGAATTAGAAAGGGCAGGTCTCAAGGTTTTTGGCATCGACTCTGTAAGTGATATGCTAAAGATAGCCAAATCTAAAATCAATTGTCAATTATCAATGGCAGATGCGCATCATCTTCCCTTTTCTGATAACTTCTTTGATGGAATAACCATTGGTTTCGCCTTGAGGCATCTTGAAATTCCTGTATTTTTTGATGAGGCAAGAAGGGTGTTAAAGCCCAAAGGAAAGATAGTTATCTTAGAGGTATCATCCCCAAAATCTTTGCTTCTGCATTGGCTTCATAAGCTCTATCTTCAAAGAATTATTCCAGCCATAGCCTATATCTTCTGTAGCAAAACCAGAGAATACGCATATCTTCATCAATCTTACGAACTTTATATGCCTAAACAAGAGAAGCTCAAAAGACTCTTTTATGAGAAAGGGTTTTCTGAAATATCAGCCATTCCACTCTTCTTTGGCGCCTGCTCTATATTTATTGCAACTAAAGGAATATAGCAGGTATTTAGTCAAAAGTTTACATAAAATAAAAAAGAAATTAGAAATTGGAAATTGGAAATTAGGAAGAAATTCGAAATTATAGTCTTTTTTCTTGCCAATTTCAAATTTCTAATTTCAAATTTCAATATGTCAAATTATTTATTAGATTGCATATAAATCAAGTTTGCAATAAAAGTAAGATGTTGTAAGTTTGGGATGTTATTTAACCTATAACCTACAACCTTCTTTTAATTCTTCTTGACTTGCTTCTTTTTTTTTCATACACTTATTGTCATAATGCCAGATATAGTTAAAGTTGGCGACATAATGCCCCAGCTTAAGGATGACAGGCTTCATATTCGTCAAGCCGCAGCCTTAGCCTTGGGACATATAGGTGCCCCAGCTATCCCAGAGCTTATAAAAGCTATGTCTGACCCTCATGGCGAGGTAAGGCAAGCCGCAATCCTGGCCCTATCTCAGATAGGAAAAGAGGCTATCCCTGCCCTAATTGAAACCCTTTCTGAAATAAGCGACAGAACCACGACCATTTCTATATTAGAAACACTCGGCAGAATCAGAGGAGAAAAGGCTATTCCTGTCATTATTAGAAGATTGGATGACGAGGATAAGTTTATCCGCAGACAAGCTGCTATCACCCTTGGTCAATTAGAAGATAAACAGGCATTAGAGCCATTACGAAACCTCCTGAAGGATAACGAATCCCTTGTCCGAGAAGCAGTGGTTTCTGCCCTGGGTTTATTGCAAGATGAGAAGAGTATTGAGGATATCATCTCTCGCCTCCAGGATAGCAGTAGGGCCGTAAAGACTGCTGCTATTCAGTCTTTAGGCAGGATAAAATCGGAAAAGGCTATCCCTCATTTATCTCAGCTCCTCACAGATGAAGACCCAGAGATGAGGGAGATAGTTATTCAATCTTTAGGAAAGATAGGAGTAAAATCAATAAATATTTTAACGAATAGCCTGGCTGACCCTGACCCATCAGTCAGAAAATCTGTAGCTAAAGCTCTCGGAAAAATTGGAACATCTGCAATATCAAAGCTTTCCAAGAAGATGAAGGACCCTAATCCTGATGTCCGGGCAGGAACACTCCTGGCCTTAGCTGAGATAGGCGAAGAAGATGTTGTCTCAACAATTATAAAAGCATTTGACGATAAAGAGGCTGTAGTTAGAAGAACAGCCATAATTATTCTGAAAGACCTAAAGGCAGAGGCCGCAGCTGGGGCTATAGCCAAAAGATTGAGTATAGAGGATGATGAGAGCGTAAAGAGCGCCTGCATCATTACCCTTGGAGAGCTTGGCAAACCAGAGACTATTCAGGCACTCTCCACTACTCTTGACAGCTCAAATAAGAGCTTGCGTATTGCTACAGCTACAGCTTTAGCTAAGATTGGAGAAGCTGTGATTCCCGCACTTATCCAAGGCTTAAGTCATTCTCATCCTTATGCCAGGGAGACAGCTGCCATTGCTTGCGGACAACTGAAGCACCCTGATTTAATATCCTCCTTGATAGAGAAGCTCGGAGATAGCCATCCGTATGTGAGAAAAGCAATTGTTCAAGCCTTAATCAGAATAGCTGAACCAGCTATTACCAGGCTTATCAGGGCATTGGGGGATGGAAATCTTTATGTAAGAGAGGGTGCATCAGGGGCATTAGGTGCTATTGGAAAGCCAGCTATTCCTCATCTGATAAAGGCATTATCAGATAGCCATCCGTATGTGAGAGAGGCATCTACTTTAAGCTTAGGAAAGATTGGAAAAGAGGCAGTGTCTTCACTTGTCCATGCTTTAGAAGACGACAAATGGTATGTCCGAGAGGCTGCTGCACTTGCCCTGGGGCAAACAGATGATCAGGAGACAGCAGCACCTGCGCTCATCAAGGCTCTCACTCAGATTGGCGATTACCATCCTTATGTGAGAAAGGCGTATGTAACCGCATTAGGTCAGATAAAGAGCAAAGATGCTGTTCCAGCATTGATTGAAAGGCTTACTGATAATGAGTGGTATATAAGGCAGGCAGCTGCGATTGCCCTTGGTGAGACAAGGAGTCAAAAGGCAATTCCTGCTTTAGCCAGAGCATTGGCTGATTCAGACCAAAGGGTGAGTAAATCTGCTACTGAGGCCCTCGGAAAGGTTGGCTCTCCTGCTGTTAGCCAGATAATAGAAAGGCTCGGTGTTAAGAAAAAGGAGACTGGATTCTTTGGCAGCGCATTGATGGTTCCAATAAAAACAGAATCAATGGAATTGTCTGAAGCGCTACCCGAAGAATTACCAGAAGCACCCCTTGAGCAGTTTGATGCTTCATCTTCCTACCCTTCTTATCCAGCCCAATACCCTGCTCCTATGTCAGAAAGAAGCGAGCCTGCTCTGCAAAATGAAACAGCTATAGAGGCAGTTAATGCCAGGCTTTCTAACTTAGACGAAAAAACCTTAAGATATGTGACCTCATTGATTCCCCCTGGTTCAAACTGGTCAAGGAATGATCTGGTAAAGAGGTTGGTTGAGAATACAGAAGAGCAGAGAAAAGAGATAAAACAGCGGGCAGACCTTTTGATAGACCGAGTAAACCAAAGGCTCCAGATGATTATGGAAAGAATTATGTGAAAAATAGCAGTCAGTAATCAGTCGTCAGCAGTCAGAAAATATTTGACAGTTTAAGCTGAAAGCTGAAAGCTGAAAGCTGAAAGCTATGAAAAAGTTAAAGATTATCCTGCCGATACTTATAAGCTGCCTTTTTTTATACCTTGCGGCAAGAAATCTTGATTTTGTAAAAGCTGCAAGGGTTTTTTGTCATATAAACTACCTTTATCTTTTCATCGGTTTTTTAGCCACAGTAGCTGCCTTTGCTATCAGAGTGATAAGATGGCAGGTAATCCTTTCTCCAACAAAGAGAATGGGAATTTATAGACTTGGCTCCTCTTTCCTGATTGGACTTACGGTGAACAATATACTTCCTGCCAGGATTGGAGAGTTGGTGAGAGCATATGTCCTGGGAGAAAAGGAAAATGTCAGCAAAAGTCTTATCCTGGCTACGATTATCTTAGAAAGAATCCTTGATACTATCGCTGTATTCACCTTTCTTGCCTTATTATTATTTATATCTCCGATACCAGAGAATATAAAAAAGACAGGCCTTTTCATTTTTGGAGCCTGTCTTCTCATTCTTATCTTTCTTTTCTTGCTCAAAACCCATAAAAGATGGACAATAAAACAGGTAGAGAAAATATCTCTTAGATTTTCTAAAATTATAGAGAACTTTTCAGAAGGGCTTTCTGTTCTGAGCTCAAAGAGGAAGATTCTTTTGCTCTCCTTTTATTCTATCCTCTCCTGGCTCATTGCAGGTTTCTCTATCCACCTTTTCCTTCTTTCCATAGGTATCTTTCTTCCGCTACACATTGCCTTTTTTGTTCTGGTAATGACTGTAATTGGTGTAATGATTCCTGCTGCCCCTGGATATATTGGAACATTCCATTATTTCTGTATCCTTGCCTTGCAGATATTTGGACAGGACAAAGAGATTGCCGCGAGCTTTTCCATTCTTCTTTATCTTGTCAACTTCATTCCAACAACACTCTTTGGAATAGCCTGCTTATTTATTGAAGGTCTCTCTTTCTCCAAGATACTTAGCCTTAAAAAATGATATAGACAAACAAGTCCACGAGAATTATACTTACCATAAATGGAAATAAGCAAGGTGCAGGGGATATCTTTAATAGACTACCCGGATAAACTCTCTTGCCTTCTTTTTCTTTCTGGATGCAACCTGGCTTGCCCATTTTGCCAAAATCCGGACTTAGTAAACGGAGAAAAAAACGGAATAGATTATACAAAGGCAATAGAGGATATAGAAAAAAGGAAAAGATTTATTGATGGTGTGGTCATAACAGGTGGAGAACCAACTATTCACAGCGACCTTCATTTATTATGCAAAAAGATTAAGGAGATGGGGCTAGCCGTGAAGGTTGATACAAATGGGTATCTTTTAGAACCATTAAAGGGCTTGGTATCAGAAGGGATTGTTGATTATATTGCCCTTGATATAAAAGCGTCTCTTTCTAATTATAAAAAGGCTTGTGGAAAGGAGGTAGGGGGAGAAAAAATAAGAGAGACAATAGAATTTTTGAAATCTTCTAAAATAGAATATGAACTGCGAACAACCTGTGTTCCTACCATTATTGATGAGGAGGAGATAGAGAAGATAGGAAGAGAAATCCAGGGCGCAAGAAGATGGTTTCTTCAGCAGTTTCAGAACAAAAAGACCTTAGACCCTAATTTTATGAAGATTATGCCTTACTGCCAAGAGTATCTCTTTGGGCTAAAAGAGATAGCTAAAAGATATATAGAAAAGATTGAGATACGAGGGATGTAAATATGGAAGCTGGAATTAGAGCAATATTTTCTGATATCTTGTTGGCGATGACAAAGCTTGAGCTTTTAGTCTTCTTTTCAAGGAATCAATATGCTATGGATACACCCCGCAGGTTTTCTGAGTTTGTCAAGAGACCTGAAGCATATGTGAGGGAGGCATTAGAATTTTTTACAAGGAAAGGAATTGTTGAAAAGATGGGTGATGGTGAAACAGCCATTTATTCCTTTACTAGTGATTTAGATACGATTCACACCATTGATGAGTTCACCAAGTCCATTCTCAGAAGAAAGATAATCTAATAAAAAGTTGTATACCTAAATAAATCAGACTCGGCAAAAATTTAGGCTTAAAAAGGGTTCAAGGGTAGAGGGGGAGATGCGTCGAAAAGAAGGCGAGACTACTGAATTCTTTTAACCCTGGAACCCTTGAATCCTGGACCCCTTTTATTCCCTATTTTTTTTGTAAAGGCTGTTTTCATTGGGTATAGTTACAATATATTTATGCGGAAAACTTTATTGTGGGTTGCTTGTCTGACTATTTTCATTGCAGGATGCACCAGGAAAGAAAGTAGTGTTATTCGTATCAAAGGCTCTGATACAGAGGTCAATCTTGTGCAAAGATTGGCAGAAGGGTTTATGGAAAAAAATCCCAAGCTCTCTATTGCTGTGACAGGGGGAGGCTCTGGGGTAGGGATTTCAGCCCTTATCAACTCTGAAACAGATATAGCCAACTCCTCAAGACTGATGAAAGAAGAGGAGCTAAAAAAGGCAAAAGAGAATGGGATAAACCCGATAGCGACAGTATTTGGCCTTGATAGATTAGCCATTATTATCAATTCTTCGCTTATGATAGGTAGCCTGACGATAGAGACACTTGGAAAAATATATAGGGGTGAGATAACCAACTACAAAGAGCTTGGTGGTGCTGATTTAGCCATAATACTCTATGGAAGGACAAGCGCCTCTGGCACTTACCTTTATTTCAGGGAGACTGCTGTAAAGGGTGACTATTCACCAAATATGAAACAGATGATAGGAACATCTCAAATTGTTGAGGCAGTCAAAAGGGACCCTGGTGGCATTGGCTATGTGGGGATTGGTTATCTTAAATCTGCAGAAGGAATAAAAGAGATAAAGATTGCCAAAGACAAGGATTCTCCCTATATCTCACCCTTAGAGAAAGGCTATCCACTTGAAAGAAAGCTCTACCAATACACAAATGGCGAGCCTTCTTCTAATATAGCCAGCTTCATAAGTTTTGAGCTTAGTGAAGAAGGCCAAAGGATTGTGGCAGAAGAAGGATTTTATCCTGTCCAATGAGAAGACTTAAAGAAAAGGCAATCCATCTTATTCTCTTTTTGACAGCAATCTCTTCTGTCTTTCTTATCCTGGGAATTTTTGCTCTTCTCCTTACTGAGGGATTGAAGACATTCAGGGATGTTTCTGTGATGAGCTTTCTCTTTGGGATAAGATGGAACCCAGAAGCTTATGGCCAGCCATCTTATGGCATCCTCTCTATGGTCTTCTCTACATTTTTGGTTACTTCCTGCGCAATAATCATTGCTGGACCCTTAGGGGTAGCAGTAGCTGCCTACATCTCTGAGGGTGCGCCCCATAAAGCAAGAGATATAATTAAAGGAGCCATAGAAATATTGGCTGGAATTCCATCTGTGGCTATAGGATTTGTTGGAATTGTGCTGGTCGGCCCTCTTATTACAAAGGTTTTTGGCATCTCTGGACTTTCTGGGCTGAATGGAGGAATACTTCTGGCTATAATGGCACTTCCCACGATTATTAGCGTCTCAGAGGATAGCCTTAGGGCTGTTCCCAAAAGTTACAAAGAGGCATCCTTTGCCCTTGGAGCAAGCAAATGGGAGACCTTGACTAAGACTGTTCTTCCTGCTGCCTTTTCTGGAATTTGTGCTGGAGTTGTATTGGGTATTGGCAGGGCAATCGGTGAGACAATGACGGTTCTAATGGTTACAGGGAATAGCCTCTCTATTCCTAAAAGTATTTTTGACCCCTTAAGGACGATGACAGCAACGATAGCCCTTGAGCTTGGAGAGGTGGCAAAAGGGACAACGCACTACTACGCCATTTTTGGAATAGGAGCTATTCTTTTTATCATCAGCTTGGCTACAAACCTTATAGCCGAGCATATATCTATTAAGATGAGGGTGAAGGTGGAATGAAGAAGATAAAAGAATGGTTTGGGTTTTTTTTGCTCAAGGCTTCTGCTATTTTGATTCTCGGAATAGTTGTTCTCCTCCTTCTTTTTATTGGCATACAAGGAGCTAAGGTCATCAACTTAGAATTCTTATTCTCCTTTCCAAAGGAAGGAATGACAAGCGGAGGGATCTTTCCGGCAGTCTTTGGAACTGTCGCTCTTACCCTTATCACTACCTTCTTCTCTATTCCCTTTGGCATTGGTGCGGCTATCTACTTAAGCGAATATGCCAAAGAAGGAAGGCTCGTAAGTTTTATCCGGGCAAGCATTAGAAATCTGGCTGGTGTTCCCTCTATTGTCTATGGCCTCTTTGGTGTTGCCCTTTTTGTCCAGAGCCTTAATCTTGGCGCATCAATCCTTGCCTCTGGTCTTACCCTCGGGCTTTTGACCCTACCCTGGGTCATTGCAGTTTCTGAAGAGGCAATCAAATCTGTGCCAAAGAGCTTTAGGGAGGGTGCTTTAGCCTTAGGGGCTACAAAGTGGCAGACAACAAGATTAGTCCTCCGCTATGCCACACCCGGAATACTGACAGGTGCCATTTTAGGCTTATCAAGGGCAGCAGGTGAAACAGCCCCTATTCTATTCACTGGTGTCTGTTTTTGGCTGCCTAAACTGCCTGGTTCTATATTTGACCAATTTATGGCACTTCCCTATCATTTATATATCCTCTCAACCCAGCATTATGATCTGGAAAAGGTAAGACCCATAGCCTTTGGCACAGCCTTTGTTTTGGTCTCCTTTGTCTTTGGCTTGAACCTTATTGCTCTAATTATCAGGACAAGGCTAAGAAAGGATTATGGATAAGATAACAACAGAAGACCTGAGCCTTTATTATGGAGAAAAGAGGGTTATTTCTTCAATAAACCTTAGTATCCTTGAAAACAATATTACTGCTATTATCGGGCCATCAGGGTGCGGAAAGTCCAGCTTCCTGCGGTGCCTGAACCGAATGAATGACCTTATTCTTAATTCAAGACTTACTGGCAAGATATTTTTAGATGGTAAGGATATTCACGGCAATAATACGGATGTGGTGGAGATAAGAAGAAAGGTAGGCATGGTCTTTCAGAAACCGAACCCATTTCCAAAGTCAATATATGATAATGTTGCTTATGGCCTGCGGATAAAAGGAATAAAGAAAACCTCACAGGTATCTGAGATTGTAGAAAAGAGTTTGGTAGCCAGCGGGCTTTTTAAGGAGGTAAAGGATGAGCTTCATAAATCTGCTATGGAGCTTTCAGGTGGACAGCAACAGAGACTCTGTATAGCCAGGGCATTAGCTATTGAGCCTGAAGTCCTTTTGATGGATGAACCCTGCTCTGCTTTGGATCCAGCCTCTACTTTTAAGATAGAAGACCTTATGTCCGAATTAAAGAAGAGCTATACCATTATCATTGTTACCCATAATATGCAGCAGGCAGCCAGGGTCTCAGATTGGACTGGGTTTCTTTACCTTGGAGAGCTTATTGAGTTCAATGAGACAAGTAAACTTTTTACAGCTCCAAGGGAGCAATTGACTGAGAACTATATCACAGGCAGGTTTGGATAAGTGATAAGTGATAAGTGAAAAGTTACAGATAAAAATAATAAATATTGTAAATAGTTTTTCGTTTTTAGTTTTTCACTTTTCACTTATTTTATGCTTTTCACTTTTTACTTTTTAAGTAGGAGGTAGAATATGTCAAGAGAGTCTTTTCAGAATGCTATTCAAGAGCTCCAGACAGAGCTTATAGAGATGGGAGAAATGGTAGAACAAGCAATAGAGCAGGCTGTTTTGTCGCTGAAAGAAAAGAATGTGTCTATCGCAAAGAAGGTAATAGCCGATGACATCCTCATCAACAGAAAGAGATGGGATATTGAGGAAAAGTCTCTGGCTCTGATTGTTACCCAACAACCTGTAGCCGGTGACTTGAGAAAGCTCATCTCCCTTCTGAATATTATTGTTGACTTAGAAAGAATGGGAGACCATGCCGAGGGAATAGCCAAGATTACGATAATGATTGGAGATATGCCCCATGTTAAACCGCTTATTGATATTCCTAAGATGGCTCAAAAAACTATTGATATGTTAAAGAGGGCACTTTCTGCATTTTTGACCAATGACGCAGATGAGGCACGGCAAATCTGCAAAGAGGATGATGAGATAGATATGCTTTATGAGCAGGTATATCGGGAGCTTTTATCTTTTATGATTGAGGACCCAAAGACCATCACCAGGGCAACACATCTAATCTGGGCAGCCCATAACTTAGAAAGGATTGCAGACAGGATAACAAACATCTGTGAAAGGGTTGTCTTTCTTGTTACTGGAAAGATGGAATATATGGATGTCTCAAAGTATTAGTTAACCGCTAGAACTTTTGCATTTGGCACGGCCGAGAGGAATCGAACCTCCAATCTACTGATTCGTAGTCAGTTGCTCTATCCGTTGAGCCACGGCCGCATATTTGTAACTATTTAGCCAGGCAAAGCAAACCAGGTAAAAAGGGAATTCATTGAGCAATTAGCAATTAACATTTGAAGAAGAATAATTTTAAGATTAATTACTAATTTTACATTTTACATTGAACTTTACTTCAA
>JASEHO010000199.1 GCA_030018505.1 bacterium | reverse complement strand
GAATTCCCTTTTTACCTGATTGTTGCTTCACTTTTAGATGGGTAAATAGTTACTATAATTCTTACCAAAGTCTTATGAAAGTGTTAAGGAGGCAATAAGATGAATTTTCCTGTTTATAGAGCAAGGAGGCTAAGGGCGTCTGAGGGTTTAAGGAGAATGGTAAGGCAGACAAGGCTTTCTGTAGATAACCTTGTTATGCCATGCTTTGTTGTTCACGGCAAAGGCATAAGAAAAGAGATAAGGTCTATGCCAGGCCGTTTTCACCTTTCAATAGATGAGCTGGTAAAAGAGGTGGAAGAGGCAAAAGCACTTGGTATTCCAGCCATTCTTCTTTTTGGGATACCAAAGATAAAGGATGAGCTGGGCTCTGAAAGCTATGCTAAGGATGGGATAATCCAAATGGCAGTGGCAGAGATTAAGGCTCGTGTGCCAGATATAGTAGTAATTACTGATCTTTGTCTTTGTGAGTATGTAGCCTCTGGTCATTGTGGGATAGTAAGAAATGGCAGGGTTGTAAATGACGAAACTTTGGAGCTTTTAGCCAGGATAGCCCTGTCCCAAGCAGAGGCTGGGGCTGATGTGGTTGCCCCTTCGGATATGATGGATGGAAGGGTAGGGGCTATCAGAAGGGTTTTGGATGAAGCAGGCTTTTCTGATACTGCTATTATGTCATATTCAGCTAAATATGCCTCCTCTTTCTATTCACCCTTTAGGGAAGCGGCAGACTGTGCCCCTCGTTTTTCTGATAGGGCTTCTTATCAATTAGATATAGCTAACAGCGATGAGGCATTGAGGGAGATACAGTTAGATATAGCTGAGGGTGCGGACATTGTGATGGTGAAGCCTGCATTAGCTTACCTCGATCTTATTTTCAGGGTAAAAGAAGAGACAGGTTATCCAGTTGCCGCCTATTCAGTGAGTGGCGAATACTCTATGATTAAGGCCGCATCATCTTTGGGATTTCTTGATGAAAAAAGGGCTGTTTTGGAAACATTGACCTGTATCAAAAGAGCAGGCGCAGATATAATCATCACCTACTTTGCCAGGGATGTGGCTAAGTGGCTTGGATAATCTTAAAACTAAGAAAAGGTAACATTTTAGCCAGGCAAAGCAAACCAGGTAAAAAGGGGATTCAATGTAAAATTATCAATTAGCAATTATCAATTAACATTTGAAGAAGAGGAG
>JASEHO010000198.1 GCA_030018505.1 bacterium | reverse complement strand
TTACATTTTACATTGAACTTTACTCGGTTACTTCAGATGAGTAAAGTGTTACAAACATGAGAACCTTTGGTTAATAAGTGCTATATAAGATTCTCCAGATGTTTTTTGGCAAGTTCAGTCGCCTTTCTTCCTTGCGGCGTTCTTTCAATAAAGCCGATCTCTAATAGGTATGGCTCATAAACCTCCTCAATGGTTCTATCCTCCTCATGGAGGCTGACAGATAATGTCTTTATGCCGACAGGTCTTCCTTCAAATCTACTTACCAATATCTCAAGGATTCTTCTGTCTGTTGGGTCAAGCCCATATTCATCCACCTCTAATCTAAGGAAGGCATCTTCTGCAATCTGTTTGGTTATTTTGCCTGAGCCTTCAACCTGGGCAAAGTCCCGTATCCTTCTAAGAAGCCTATTAGCTACCCTTGGTGTTCCCCTTGACCTTTTAGCTATGAACTCCGCTATCTCTTCTTCTATCGTAACACCAAGAATCCTGGCTGAGCGAGCAATGATTAAGCCAATCTCCTCCTCTTTATAAAACCTGACCACAGAGGTTATACCAAACCTATTTCTAAGGGGTGAGGTGAGAAGACCTGCCCTTGTTGTAGCTCCAACAAGGGTGAACTTTGGAAGCTCTATCTGGAGTGTTCTGGCAGATGGGCCTCTTCCAAGAAGGATATCCAGCTTAAAGTCTTCCATTGCTGAATAAAGCAACTCCTCAACTGTTCTATTCAATCTATGTATCTCATCAATAAAAAGAACAGAAAAAGGCTTAAGGTTGGTCAAGATTGCGGCAATATCCCCTGGCCGCTCTAAGATTGGACCCGATGTTATAGTAAGTGCTGCTGCCATTTCCTGAGCCACAATCCCAGCTAATGTTGTCTTGCCAAGACCTGGTGGTCCTGAAAGAAGGATGTGGTCCAAGGGTTCTTGCCTCTGTTTTGCCGCACAAATAAAGACCTTCAGGTTTTCAACAAGCCTTTCCTGACCAATAAACTCAGAGAACTCCTTTGGTCTAAGGCTTACCTCTACCTCTTTCTCTTCCTCTATCTGAACTGGTGATGTTATTCGCATATATAATTACGCCTTGTATTGGTTAAGATTTTATGTAACACTTTACCCATCTGAAGCTACAAAACGGAAAAGTAACCGTTCAGGTTATCCATCAGAAGTGTAAAAAAGGGGATAAGGAGATAA
>JASEHO010000197.1 GCA_030018505.1 bacterium | reverse complement strand
GTTTGAAAGATAAGACACTAATTGACACGAAGAAAAAACAATAGATATTATTTAGTGTCAGATTTTTCAGATAATTCGTGAAAATTCGTGTCTAATCTAATAAATTCATTACAATATCTTGCCAAAAAATCCTTCTTAAACTGAGCAAACCTTCCCTCTGCAATAGCCTCTCGTATCAATTTCATCAAGCGCAGATAGAAATGGAGGTTATGAAGGGTAAGAAGTCTTGTCCCCAATATCTCATTGCGATGAATTAAATGCCTGATGTAGCCTAAGGAGTATTCTTGACAACTTTGACACTTGCATTCAGGGTCAATTGGCTCTTGGCTTCTGGCATAAACTGCATTTCTTACATTCAATAGACCAGAAGATGTAAATGCCTGACCTGTCCTTCCGTGCCTTGTTGGCATTACACAGTCAAAGAGGTCAAATCCTTGTTCTACGGCAAAGAGTATATCCTCTGGCGGACCAAATCCCATCAAGTATCTGGGTTTAGTCTTTGGTAGAAAATCTGTGATGTAAGAGAGCACCTCATAGGTAAGCTCTTTTGGCTCCCCAACAGATAAGCCTCCAACTGCGTATCCATCAAAGCCAATCTCTATCAACTCCTCGGCGCTCTCTATTCTTAAATCTCTGTTCATGCTACCTTGAACAATTCCAAAGACCGCTCCCTGGAAAGAGGTTGCCTCTTTTGCCCTTCTTGCCCATCTTGTTGTCCTCTCCTTTGCCTTGCTTGCATGATCTCTGGTGCAAGGATAGGAAGGACATTCATCTAAGACCATCATTATATCTGTACCAAGCGTTTCTTGAAACTTAATGGAACTCTCTGGAGTTATCAAGTGATAAGAGCCATCTATATGAGACTGAAATCTTACTCCTTCTTCAGTAACCTTTCGTAAGCCTGCCAAAGAGAATATCTGGTATCCACCAGAGTCGCTAAGGATAGGTCTTTTCCAGTTCATAAAACTATGGATACCACCAAGTTTCGCGATAATATCCTCTCCAGGTCTTAGGTAGAGATGATAGGCATTGACCAGAATGATTTCAGCGGAAAGGCTATAAAGCTCATCTGAACTTACCCCTTTAACTGTAGCCTGAGTGGCGGTAGGTGCAAAAGCAGGGGTAGAAATTTTACCCCTTTC
The DNA here is from genome assembly GCA_030018505.1 of bacterium. Lineage (GTDB taxonomy): Bacteria > UBA9089 > UBA9088 > UBA9088 > JAGUXG01 > JAGUXG01. The sequence goes on along the minus strand of JASEHO010000197.1, from coordinate 205 downwards.
CACATCAATCTCACCTTTCCTTGCTCTATCTGATGAAGATATTAGGTTAAATGTCATACTCTATACCCTCCATGTAAGTGCATAATAAGATTTTACCAGAAAAAGGTCTTTCTTGCCAATGCTTATTTTGTATTCCTCAAAAAAGCTCATTGAACTTATGTAAAAAAGGATTAAAGCGAAAGATCGCTTTTTATAAATGGGTGAA
>JASEHO010000196.1 GCA_030018505.1 bacterium | reverse complement strand
TTTTACATTTTACATTGAACTTTACTCGGTTACTTCAGATGAGTAAAGTGTTACCGAAAATAAAAGGTCAAAAGTATGTTGGAGGGTTAAGACTGATAACTACGAATTCAGTTCCCAGGATACTACTTCTCTTGTATAGAATAAGCAGACTATTAACGAAATAAAAGAAGAGTTTGAAAGTCACATATTTCTAAAAACTGTTTCTGATGGTAAAATTATTGGTACTGTGCGTGCCTACGAGAAAAATGGAACATGCTATATAGGACGATTAGCTGTACACCCAGATATGCAAAATCAAGGAATTGGTACAGTCCTTATGGAAGAAATTGAGAAATGCTATAAGCCAAAACGCTTTGAACTGTTTGTGGGAGCGAAGAGCGATAAAAATATATATATACCCAATGAAAACAGGTTTACAAAAAAAATAGGGAATAAAAGGGGTCCAGGATTCAAGGGTTCCAGTCTTTCAAGAATTCTAGTATCGCCTTCTTTTCGACGCATCTCCCCCTCTACCCTTGAACCCTTTTTAAGCCTAAATTTTTGCCAAGGCTGATTTATTTAGGTATAATATCATTACTTAGCATGAAAATGTGGCGGAAGATGATCATCCCAATACATCGTGATAATAATACCTAAAAATCTGCTAATTATTGGCATATCTTCTATCCTTTTATACCTAACGATTGAGCTAAGCTGCGGCGTGAAACGCGGTCGGGGGCTGCGATTGTTATATTTTCATCCCTATATCTAAGAGACATTTGTATTCTTCTCGCGTAAATTCTATTTTCATGACACCTCCTTAAAATATAACGATTGAGCTCACCTGCTGCCAACAGCATGGAACACAAACTTTAGAAAACAACTAAACTTTAACAGGGCACAAAACTTGAAAAACCGCACGCTGTTAGCTGTCAAGTGCCTGTCTGCGCCTGCTTGTGCAACGGCAGACAGGTGCTACGCACAGGCAGGCAGCGATTTGTTAGGTTTTTATGCAGAGTTATTTGCTATTTCAAGGTTTGACCCTCTCTTCCTCTCTCTTCCTGTTCTATTCATAAACCTAAAAGAAAATAAGTATTGTGTCCCCAGATTTTTTTCCAGATTTTTTCTGTCCCCTATGCCTTTAATCAACCTCTATAGTAGGTAACTCTAAACTTATACTGAAAAATTGCAATTACGCTTCCTGTAATGTCTTTGCTTTTTAGCCTTTATAGACCACTATAAATTTAAGTATTTTTATGTCTTTGTTTTTCTGCCTAACCTAGGATTATACTCCCTATTGGCAGTTTTATATTACTGTCATACTAAATTGCAGTGCTCAAATTATCTTACAAACAAAGCACTTTGTCAAGGTTAAATTTTAATATAGTAATATCACCTGTAACCCCTCAGTTATCAGTTGAAAAATGTGTTTAAGGAGAAGGGGAAAGGG
>JASEHO010000195.1 GCA_030018505.1 bacterium | reverse complement strand
TTGAATTTTTCCCTCACCGATAGAGAGATTATTACTCAAGATGAGTAAAGTGTTACAAAAATTGTAAAAGGGCTCCAATCCTCTTTTTTATCTCCTTTCTTCTTTTCTTTCTTATCAACTGAAGTATATCAGAGTTTATAAGTTGCTTCCAAAAGAGCTTTCTTCTGTTTTCGCAGGCAATATTTTGATAAACCTTTTGCCTCAAATCTCCCAAGAGATCTGTTAATTCTTCATATTCTGGGCCATAAAGGGCTGATATTTCCTCCTTAATCTTTTTGGCTAAGGCAGGGCTATTTCCAGATGTGCCGATGCTTATTCCAAGCCTGCCTCTTTTTACTACCGCCGGCACCAAAAAATTGGAAAGAGAAGGCGAGTCAACAATATTAACCAGAATTCCTAAATTTCTGCAATCTGTGGCAATCTGGTCGTTCGTCTTTTCATTATCAGTTGCCCCAATCACCAAAAAGGCATCTTTAATATCTTCAGGAAGATATTTTCTTTCAATATGCTTTATTCTTCCGCTTGCCACATATTCTTTCAGTCTCTTGGTAATCTTTGGGCTAACAACATTGATAAATGCGCCAGTGGTAAGTAAAGAGGTCACCTTTCTTTCAGCCACCTTTCCACCCCCTATCACCAAACACCTCTCTTTGTCTAAATTTAATTCTATTGGATAGCAGCTCATTAAAGCTCCTCTACATCAAAAACAGGCCCATCCTCACAGACCTTTTTATAGCCAGTTTTTGTTGGTAAGGCACAACAGAGGCAACCACCCATCCCACATCCCATCCTCTCTTCCATCAAAACCTGACAGGAGGCACTGTTTTCTTTGGCGAATTTTATGATAGAAGATAGCATAGGCAAGGGTCCACAAGCATAAATTGTTTTTAGATGGGTATAATGGGATAGGAGAAGGGAAAGGACATTTCCCTTTCTGCCACAGCTTCCATCATCTGTAGCAATCTTTATGTTAATACCCAAACCCTGAAATTCTTTTGTAAGCAAAAGCTCATTTTTTGTTCTTGCTCCAAGCAAGCAGGTTACAGAAGAAGGTTTTAGGCTCTCTGCTAAGGCAAAAATAGGGGCTACACCTATTCCCCCTCCTACTAATATAGCTGGGGTCTCTTTTATTCTAAAGCCCTGACCACAAGGACCCAGTAGATTCAGCGTATCTCCTTTTTTGAGGAGGCTTAACATCCTTGTGCCGATACCCTTTACTTTATAAAGTATCTCTATGCCTCCTTCTCTGAGCCGATGAATGCTGAAAGGCCTTCTAAGAATAGGTTTTTTTTTAAGGCTAAGTCTATTGGCAGGTAAGTTATGAATCTTATAAGAAAAGTCTTCTTTGTCGCAAAGGATATGAAAAAATTGACCGGGTGAGCCACTCAACTCTCCAGAAAGTCCCATTCTAAAACACCCCGGTACTACCTCTTCCTGAAATTCTATACTTGCAATTTTGCACTTTGCACTTTGCATTTTTGTAAGCGTTCAGGTAGTGTAAGAAAAGGAGATATGGGGATTATGGAGATAAGGG
>JASEHO010000194.1 GCA_030018505.1 bacterium | reverse complement strand
CCACACCCATTTGAAATGCTAATTTTGCTTTTGTTAAATTTGCTAGTGAAATTCTTCGTGAACTCGAGTCTTTCAGTGTTTTTACGGAAGTTAGGTAAACAGTTACACTTTTCTTTACTTACCGTTCCTTTTATTACCTGTATCTTTAGCCTTTCTTCAATATCTTTGGCACTCTGGTCTATATAAACGCATTTTGGCGGTTTATAACAACAGCTTGCCAGCATAATTACATCCACCTTAAGGTCGTTCTTCATCACCTCTGCCTTCTCAAACCTGCCTTTACCAGGGCAACCATTACAAGAAGCAAATGCCACAACAACAGGGTTATCCAGCCCTTCGAAAGCACCCTTTCTATTCAGGCAAGCCAAAAAGCAGTTTACATGAGAGCTAAACCTTGAACAACCCATATCCCAACGCAATTTACAGCCAATAATTCCTATCTTTGTCATTAGCTTAATATAAACCAAAAACCTTAATATGTCAAATTGATTTTTGGCTGATATTATAATTCCAAAATGCTATAGGTTATTATAAACTGGACTTTGGCAAATTTGCAAATCTCTAAAGGAAAAGCAATAAAATGCCGATATATAGAATAGGATGGCACATATTTCTAGTGCCCTGTCTCTACTCAATTGATGGTTATAGTTATTAAATGTTAAAAACCACGAATCAAACGAATTGAATAAATTAAACAAAGTTATTCGTGTAATTTGTGTCATTATAATCTTTTGATAGAGCAAATGTGTAAACCCTATCTCAAATTTTTGCCAAAGTTTAAGTAAAATGTTAGTAGATGTTCATTGTCATTTACAGGATGAAGCCTTCAGCCAAGATTTGGAGAAGGTGATTCAAAGGGCAAAGGATGCTGGAGTCAGTGCTGTCATAACCTCTACCCAAAGCTTTTCTGAGATTGAAGAAGCCCTAAGGATTACAACAAAATACCCGAATTATGTCTATCTTACTGTGGGATGTAGTCCTATCCTTTTTGACAGGGCCGAAATAGAAAGAATCCAGAGGTTCATAAGAGGCAATAGGGATAAAGTAGTGGGGATTGGAGAGGTTGGGTTAGACTATTACTGGGAAAAGAATAGGAGAGAGCTTCAAGTAGAGCTATTCAAGGAATGGATTGCTTTAGCAAAGGAAGTTAATCTGCCCATCATTGTTCATTCAAGGAGTGCGGGAAAATATGCTATTGAGCTTTTACTTTCCAGTCCTCCGCCAAAGGTTGTCCTGCATGCCTTTGATGGAAAGGTAGGTTGGGCAAAGATTGGAGAAGAGGCAGGATTTAAGTTTTCCATCCCAACATCTATAGCTCTATCAAGACAGAGACTGAAGTTAGTCAGTATGCTGAGGATAGATTCTATGCTACTTGAGACTGATTCACCAGTCTTGTCGCCACTACGAGGAGAAAGGAATGAACCCTGCAACCTAAAATATGCTTTAGAGAAGGTTTCAGAGATAAAGAAACTTTCTCACCGAGAAGCGGAGAAGATTATAACTGAAACAACCCTCAATTTTTTTATTTGATATGTGTGGCTACTCTTGTCCTGACGGCTAAAAACATCTCTTACACCGTGTAAGAAAAGGAGATAAGGAGATTATGG
>JASEHO010000193.1 GCA_030018505.1 bacterium | reverse complement strand
CTTTACTGGTGCTCTGGTGTTCTATTGCACTGGTGCTCTAATATGTGTGCTCTTTGTGGTTAATCTTTTCATTGATTGCTGAGCGATTACCTCAAGGCACAAAAAACACTTGACATTTAGAGGGTAATTGTATATAATTCAAGGCATGAATAATCATCATTCTGGTAATCTGTGAGGTACTAATGCGAATTGTCCTGCAAAAGGAACAGCTTGAATCTGAATTCAAAAAAAAGGTTGAGCTATTAAGCAATCAAAGGATACTTTCCTGCTATCAATGCGGCAAGTGCTCTGCCGGCTGCCCTATTGGCTATGAGATGGATTGCCTCCCAAACAAGGTTATCCGTATGATTCAACTTGGGATGATTGATGAAGTGATGAAGGCTAAAACACCATGGCTCTGTGCCTCATGCCAGACGTGTACCACAAGATGTCCAAGGGAGATTGATGTAGCAAGGGTTATGGATGCAATAAGGATTATCGCCCAGGTTGAAAACAGGGTTGTTGTCAAGGAAATACCCATATTAAATCAGATATTCTTAAAATCCGTTGAACTTACCGGCAGGGTTTATGAGTTGGGCGTTATTGGTGCATATAATCTCCTTAGCCTGAATCCGTTTAAGGATATTCCGCTGGGAATAAAGATGTTTTTGAAGGGAAAGCTTTCAATCTTTCCACATATTGTCAGGGGTTCAAATAAGATATTTAAGAGGATTAATAGAATACAGAAGAAAGGCATAGAGCAGGGGTAGGCCATGTATCTGATAAATCAATGACTTAAAGGGCGATATTGGAGGTAAATAATGGTTGAAAAAAAGGAAGTGCAACAGTTAATTGCAGAGATGGTTGAAAAAATAGTATCTTCATACAAACCATCAAAAATATTTCTTTTTGGCTCTTATGCATATGGGAATCCAGATAGAGATAGCGACATAGACATGTTTATCATCAAGGATACTCAAGAGAGGCCAATTGATCGCTGGGTAAATGTTTGTCAGGTTGTCTCTGATAGAAAACGACGCATTCCTTTTGAACCGATTGTTATTACACCGAAAGAATTGGAAGAACGAATAAGGATAGGAGACCAATTTATTGGGGAGATATTAACTAAAGGAGAGGTGCTTTATGAAAAAAGATGAGTCCCTTTATCCAGAGGATTGGTTCAGGATTGGTGAAAAAGAACTCAATCGAGCAGAAAATTTACTTAACCTTGGTGACCTTGAAGGTGCAGGTTTTAATGTTCAACAGGCAATTGAAAAATATCTAAAAGGCTATCTATTATCAAAAGGGTGGATGTTGAAAAGAATTCATAATTTGGAAACACTCTTAAATGATGTTATTGACTATGAGCCATCTTTTGAAGAATTTCGCCAAGAGGGTTTGAAAATAACTTATTATTATATTGAAGAACGCTATCCATTTATTGTGGCATCTGAACTTACTGAGGAAGAGGTATCGCATTCACTTCAAGTAGCAAAGGAAATGATTGATAAAATATTAAAATTATATAAAGGATGATTTATGTATAAGATAGCCTACTTTCCCGGTTGTTCACTTTCGTCAACAGCAAAAGAATATGGTATGTCAACCGAGCTTGTCTGCAAGGATTTAGGGATT
>JASEHO010000192.1 GCA_030018505.1 bacterium | reverse complement strand
TTTGAGTTTTTAGTTTTGAGTTTTGAGTTTCTTGCCATTTTAGTAAGATGAAGATAAGCAGGCTAAAGAAGAATGCATTTAAGGTGTATTTTTCAGCAATTACTGCCTGTTCCCAAAAGGTAGGAGAAAAAGCTAATATCAAAGCGGCTACCAGAGAAGGAATTAGGGAATAGGGATTAGTGATTAGGGTTCTGGTGATGAAATAGACAAGCATCACAGCCAATGAAGCAAACATAGCTGATTCCATATTCATTCTATAGGCTATGTTGCCAATAGGAATCATAGTAGAAAAGAATCTGCCAAAGAGGCAATAGAAGGGATACCCTGTAGGATGCGGGATACCAAGGAGCCAGGAGGCAGCTACCATATCCCCTGAGTCATGAAATGGAATGGTTGGATTCAAGGTGAAGAGGTATAGACCAAAACAGAAGAGAAAAAGAAGGAGTCCGCAAAAAATCTTCACTCAATTAGGGTATCAAAAATGCGACAAAATGTCAATAAAGAAAAAAGTAGTTAAGGAATTTGATAAAAATGCCGATATATATAATGAGATGCTAAAAGACTCCCTGACAATAAAATCAATTGACCTTATGAAGAAAGGGCTGGATACAGCAGGCCTACGGCACGATGTTATCTCCAATAACATTGCCAATATAAATACACCAGGCTTTAAGAGGTCATCCGTCCTATTCTCTGAAGAGCTATCAAAGGCATCTAACAGGGGATTAGAGGCAAAGCTCTTACATCCAAAGCATATTCCTTTTAAGGGAGGAAGTAACAAAGCCCAATCAAAAGTTGTTATTGAGAATGATACCATATACAGAAACGACCTGAATAATGTTGACCTGAACCAAGAAATGGCAGATCTGGAAAAGAACACATTGTATTATAATGCCATAGCCCAAAGGATGGGCTCAAAGTTTAGGTTGCTTAACTCTGTAATTCAAGGAGGTGGTAAATAATGTTAGGTGGTGCTTTATTTAAGGGAATGAATACCTCAGCTTCTGGTATGTCTGCAGAGAAGCTCCGAATGGATACTATTGCCAATAATATTGCCAATATCAATACGACCCGAACACCAGAGGGCGGTCCATACAAGAAGCAGATACCCATATTTAGCCCAAGAACGGTTCAGCCAACCTATAATCTGCCGTTTATTGCCGATAGATTTTCGAAGGTAGGGGATGGAGTCAGGGTGCTGCGAATAGAAGAGGATGATACAGCACCAAGGCTTGAATATATCCCGGAGCATCCAGATGCAAATAAAGATGGCTATGTTGCCTTTCCCAATATAAACTTAGCTACGGAGATGGTTGACTTGATAGCTGCCTCTCGGGCATATGAGGCAAATGCCACAGCTATTAAGTCTGCTAAGCAGATGATGATGAAAGCATTGGAGATATGAGATCGGTATAATGGAGGTATGAAATGGAAGGAATAGACCTGTTTTCTTTGATGCCAAGACCACAAGTAACAACCAAGTCTTCTATAGAAGAGAAAAGATCAGAACCTGGCTTCTATGAGATGATGCTTTCTGGAATAGAAAAGACAAATGAATTGCAAAACAAGGCAGATATTCTTTCACAAGAACTTGCAACTGGTCAGACAAAGAGCCTACACGAGGCAATGATTGCCTTTAGAGAAGCAGAGGTATCTCTAAATTTTGTTATGGCTATTAGAAATAACCTCTTACGGTCATATCAAGAGATCTTGTCAATGGGCAGGTAGTTTTTTCGGCTTTGGTGCAAAAAATGTAACGGTTGATACAAACTCTTTATATGCTC
>JASEHO010000191.1 GCA_030018505.1 bacterium | reverse complement strand
TACCATTTTATTCTTTCTTTGGCCGACCAGTGGATTAAAAATAGGTTACTGTCCCTATATTCTATATTCTACCTATATTCTATATTCCCCTATATTCCCTATATTCCCTATATTCCGCCATTTAGATAGATTGGCAATGGTAAAGTTTCTTAACCTTTACCTCCCTCACGATAAGATTCTCTTTAAAAGATGTGGAATGATAAATCTTTTTATCTGTTTTGGAAGCAGATTTGTTCTCTACTATGTGCATACCCACTATTATATATCATCTTCCTTTATAATGAGTAAAGTGTTACTAACTGAAGGATTACTCAGAAAGGCAGTTTACCCTTGACAAAGAAAGGATTGTTGTGCTATATTGCTTCTCTATAATGAAGGGAGGACAAGAGATGTTTGTAACAGATCCATCGAGAATTCTATGAACCTTGAAGCAGTAATTGGATTAGAGGTTCATTGCCAGCTTGCTTCTTGTTCAAAGATATTCTGTTCCTGTCCGACCAAGTTTGGTGCTTTACCAAACACTCAGGTTTGCCCTGTCTGCCTTGGTCTTCCTGGTGTTCTTCCTGTCTTCAATAAGAGAGTCTTAGAACTGGCTATAATTTCTGGCCTGGCTCTTTCTTGCAAGATAAATAACCATTCAAGATTTCACCGCAAGAACTATTTCTATCCTGACCTGCCAAAGGCATACCAGATATCCCAGTATGATGAGCCATTAGCTACCGGAGGCTCTATTAACCTTGATGGAAAAAAGATAGGGATAACCAGACTTCACCTTGAGGAGGATGCAGGAAAACTGATGCACGCAGAAGGGGCATCCCTTGTTGACTTTAATCGCTGTGGAATACCTTTGATAGAGATAGTCTCTGAGCCAGATATAAGAAGCCCAGAAGAGGCATACGCTTACCTTACTGAAATAAAGGCAATCCTTCAATATACAGAGGTTTCAAACTGCAATATGGAGGAGGGGTCATTGCGTTGTGATGTAAATGTCTCCATAAGAAGGGAGGGAGAAGGGCTTGGAGAAAAGGTGGAGATAAAGAACCTGAATTCCTTTCGTGGGGTTGAAAAAGCCCTGCATTACGAGATAGAGAGGCAGATAGAGGTTATTAAGAGTGGAAGGAAGGTCTTCCAGGAAACAAGGCTCTTTGATGAGAAGAAGCAGGTTACATTCACGATGAGAGCGAAGGAGGAGGCAAAGGATTATAGGTATTTCCCTGAGCCAGATCTCCTTCCATTGATAGTAGAAAAAGAACAGATAGAAAGTCTCAAGTCTCAAGTTCCAGAGCTTGCCTCTCAAAAGAAAGAGAGATTTATGAAAGATTATGGACTCTCTGAGTATGATGCCAAGATTCTTACCTCAACCAAAGAGATGGCTATTTTTTTTGAAACCTGCTTGAGGAGTTATGACAAGCCAAAGATAGTGAATAATTGGATAACGACAGAGCTTTTGGGTTTATTGGCTGAGAAAAAGAAGAAGTTAGCAGATTCTTTGGTAAAACCGGAGCTTCTAACAAAGATGCTTCTGCTGATAGATGATGGTGTTATAAGCGGAAAGATAGGCAAGGATGTATTTGCTGAAATCTTTGCCTCCGGGAAGGACCCAGAGGAGATAATCAAAGAGAAGGGTCTTGTCCAGATAAAGGATACGGATAGCCTTTATCTTGTGATTGATGAGGTGCTTTCAGAGAATCCGCAGGCTATCAAAGATTACCAAGAAGGAAAGAAAAAAGCAGTCGGTTCCCTCATCGGCCAGATTATGAAAAAGACTATGGGAAGAGCAAACCCAGAGCTTGCTAACCAACTCCTTCTTAAAAGACTCGGAGAAGATATATAAAGAGACCGAGCAAGCAACAGCCCTTACCCAAAAACTTTTGTAACAGTTTACTCATCTGAAGTAACAGGAAAAATTCAATGTAAAATGCAAAACTAACAACTATCAATTCAAAATTATTCCT
>JASEHO010000190.1 GCA_030018505.1 bacterium | reverse complement strand
CCCTTAATCTCCATATCCCCTTTTCTTACACCACCTGAACAATTACACTTTTTGGACAACAAAAGAGGTAATTTGCTGATTACTCTTCACCCCAGCTTACAGCATTATAGCCCAAGCAAAGCATCGCTTGCCCTATTCATAGCCCCTTCCAAGCCAAGTTTTTCTTTTATTGCCTCAAGCTCTTTTTCAATATCAGGCTTATTTTTAAGGAGCTTTTCCACACAAGCGACAATAGTTTCTGGTCTCGCCTCTCTTTGGAGAAGCTCTGGAAAGACCTCTTTGCCAGCAATTATATTAGGAAGACCAATAAATTTTGTCTTAACAAGAAATTTAGCCAAAATATAGGAGATTGTGTCCATCTTATACAAGATGACTGAAGGTATCTTGAGAATAGCCGCCTCAAGGGTTGCTGTTCCAGAAGCGACCAAAAGAATATCAGCTGAGGCCATAGCCTCGTATCTTTTGTCAGAGATTATCTTGCAAGGGATTCCTTTAATCTGCTTCTCTGCCAACTCCCTTTGAATAGCTGGAGAGAGAATAAGAAGACTAAGAAGGTCTTTATAGCCAGCAGAAAGCCTGCGGACAGCATCTGACATAATTGGAAGAAGCCTCTTTACCTCACTTGTCCTACTTCCAGGAAGAAGCCCTATGATTGGAGAATTGCTCAGAGAAGGCCTTCCTTCTGGCTTTACCATATCTAAAAGTGGGTGTCCAACAAAGATTACTTTTGCGCCGCTTTCTCTATAAAAATCTGCCTCAAAGGGTAAAAAGGGGATGACTAAATTACATAAGCGAGCCACAACCTTTGCCCTTTCTGGCCTCCAGGCCCAGGCTGTTGGAGGAGATAACCAGGAGGTCTTTATGCCTAATGAATGGCTTGCTTTGAGGAGAGAAAGATTAAACTCAGCAAAATCTATAAGTATGAGAAGGTCAGGTTTGGTCTCTTTGAGTTTGCGGACAACCTCTTTAAGAAGGGATAATGCTTTAGGAATAGCAAATACTGCCTCTATCCCTCCAACTATACTTAAAGGCATTCCCCAGATTAACTCTACGCCCTGTGCCTTCATTTGCTCCCCACCCATCCCAAAAAAGGAAGCAGGTGTCCTTTCTTTCAGCGCTTCCACCAATTTTGCCCCATACATATCGCCTGAAGACTCTCCAGCAATAATCGCAATCTTTAGCATTTATTCTCTATCATTTAGCTCCTACTGTAAGATTGACTACAATTCCTTTGTTTGTCCTAATGCACGGCATAGGTTCCTGGTTAACAACCCTTCTTTCTGTACCACTGCCAGGACTTATTGTGCCAAGAAGACACCCCATCTCTTTCACTGTTGCTGTTGCCTCATCAATATCTTTGCCTATAAGGTCAGGCATAAAGAAGGGTTCAGGCTCCATACCCCGTGAGATGAGGAGGTTTATCCTCTCGCCTCTAATCAGCTCACCCCTTTCTGGATGAAAGGATATAACTGTATCCTTTGGTTCATCAGAGTAGATATAGGTTAGGAAGCCTTCTCGTAAGCCCATTTGGGAGAGCAAAATTCTCACTGATGAAAGCATCTTTCCTCTAATCTCAGGGGTTGTCAGCTTGGGTTTTCCATCGCTTAAAGTAATCTTTACCCGCTGATTTACCTCGAGTTTTTTTCCAGGTGTTGGCTCTTGAGCAATAACATAATCTTTTGGAATGTATGGGTGTTTTTCATAAGCAGTTTCAGCCAGTAAGCCATTTTTCTTCAGAATATTCAAGGCAGAAACAGCGTCTTTGCCGCAAACTTGAGGGACTTCTATCAGATCCTTCCTTCCTGAGATTAGATATATTGTCACAATAGAAGAGACTCCAGTCACAACAAGAAGGATAAGAAAGGAGATAATATCTTTTATTAAAGGACTCTTCTTCATTCATTTAGTCTGTAGGTAACACTTTACTCATCTGAAGTAACGGATAAAGTTCAATGTAAAATGTAAAATTAGTAATTAATCTTAAAATTATTCCTCTTC
>JASEHO010000018.1 GCA_030018505.1 bacterium | reverse complement strand
GTATGGGAATAACCTTAGGGAATATCTTAGCTGACATATCCTTCACCCCCTATGGAGATTTAGGAAATGTAACCAATCTCTCCCTCTGCTTCTCCTTCCTGCCTGAGGAGTAAAACGAAAAAAGCAGACAGATTGAAAAGCCCAAAAAAAGAGCTCCCTTATTAGACTCTATATTACAGAGAAAACAAGGGAGCCCCTTAAATACCCGGCCTAGAGGTTCAGTCATCCCTTAAAAAGACGGTTCTTGATAGTCGAACTGCTTATAGAATTTCTTGTTACGCTCTACTGTCCATCTTGCGAACCTGTCTCCACAGAAATGGTTCCCAATTGCAGGTCCTATGGTCATTAGACCCATTCCCAACATAACCTTTCCAACACTAAGCTCTTCTGAAGCCACTATCATCATTCCAACCCCTGCCATAGCAGTATCTCTGAAGTGTATAGGTTACGCTCGTAGATTTGAGCTCTGGGACATCCTCTTTCCACCTAATTTTAGAGGAAGATGCATACTGGTAACCTATAAGTGGTCCACATATCCAACCTTGCTGAGTATACATATACACTGATTGAGGGTCTTTTAGTTCTACTCCCAAACTAACCACCTTATTGTCCTGCGCCCCGAAAACTACCCATGGCATCAATAAAGATGCTACTAAACACCATCCAATTTTTTTACTCATTGTATCTTAACCTCCTTTTTAGTTTGCTTGCTTTATAAACGGACTTTGTTCGGAAGGTCATATAGGATGGAGCCGACAGAGATACAAGGACTGTAGGCTTGAAGAGTTGATGGCTTGAAAAAGAAAAAGGCAGAGCGCATTAACTCTTGCCTTCAAGTAATGCCTCAGTTACTCGGTGGATAAAAAGATAGTGAATTATAGAGATAAAGTAAAAAAGGAGAAAAGGGGAATTATGGAGAATAGGGGAAAGCATCTATCAAAAACAATACTTTATAATACTTTGAAATTTTTTCCAATTCTTTCTTTTTCTCCCTTTCCCCTTCTCCTTAAACACATTTTTCAACTGATAACTGAGGGATTACCCAAATGTGATAATTTCTACTGACAAATTCAAAAAAATATGTTATACTTAACAAAATTAAGGAGGTGCAGAGATGCAAAGATTATTAGTTTTAGGATTGCTTATGATAGGGTTTGGAGGTTCAAATGGTTTTTCAACCATAGTCAATGGAGGGGATAGGGGTATCCTTGTAGCCAGTGTTCCAAACAACCCTGAGTCTGCGGCAGATTGCCCAGGGGATGTCATCGGCTGGTATCAACCAGGCACCCTGACCTGCACCAGCAATATTACAGAGGTTCAAACAGCGACAACTATTGTAAGGGTTGTGCCGCAGACAATCTATACAAAGAAAGCTGGAACATTCACAGCGAATGTCTGTATTGAAAATGTTGAAGGCTTGGATGGAGTAGAGCTATACCTCTTATTTGATCCAACAAAGATAGCCTTAATAGGCTCTCCAACTATAGGTAATGCAATTACAAGTGAATTTGAAAGGACACTCGGTACAGGATGTTTCAGGCTTGTCGCAGGCAATTTAAATTCCTCCTTCATTGGAACAGGAACAATAGCCATAAACGCCATCTTCCAATCCTTGGTTGATGACCCAACAAGCAAGATAGAGATTGGGACAGAAAGTTCTTTTAGGAGTATAGTAACAGGCAAGATTCCATATGCTGCTTTTGCTTGCCAAATTTCTCAATACTCTCTTTCAAGCTTTGTTCTTTCATATCCAATTGATGTGTATGCAGGAAGGCCATTTACCATTAGAGTAACAGCCAAAGATCAGAGCAATAATACCTTAAAGGACTATCAAGTTCCAGTAACGGTCAACCCAAATTTAGGGACAATCACCTGTTCAAGCCTTAACTTTATGAATGGTATAGCTATAGCCACCATCACCAGATTTGAAGCTAAAACAATAATTTTAACCATTTTTGATCCGCAAGCAAGTATATCAGCAAAGACAGGTTCTATCACAGTCAGATATGTAGGAGATTTTGGAGGAAGTAATGGTAAAGAGCCAGACCAGAAAATGACTATTGATGACATTATGCTTTTCATTCAATACTGGAGGACACAAGACCCAAGGGGTGACCTGGGAGGAAATGTAATTAGCGGAACACCACCGTATATAATTTCAACACCAGATGGAAAAGTAGGCATAGAAGACTTGCTCATATTCATTCAGATGTGGAGATGGAGCAATAAGAAAAAGGGATTGGAATTAGGAAGTCTTGTACCAAAGGTTGTTCTATCGCCTTCACGGGTTGAAGCTGAAAAGGGCAAAAGGTTCTATGTAGAAGCAAGGATTACAGATGGAAGCAGTTTGGTTGGATGTGGATTAGGGATAAGATACGACCCAAGCAAGATTAAACCAGTATCTGTGGAAGAGGGTGATTACTTTAAGGAAGGCTTTCCCTTCAAATATGAGGTTAAAGAAGGGATAATTAAGATAGATGATGCTGGAAGCAATATAGAAGATGGAGTTTCTGGTTCAGGTCTGGTTACAAAGATAGAGTTTGAGGTATTGACTGAGGATCCAACAAGTAAAATAGAGATTGTTGCTCAGGATTCACTCCTTCTCGGCGTTGAGGGAATAAGGAATTATACTGCAGAAGCTATTCAAGTAGAGCCTGCAGGCCCAGCCTACTCAGCTTTATTCCAATCAGTGCCAAATCCAGCCAGAGAGGGTGTCTGGATCCCATACCAATTGGCAGAGGGAGCAGAGGTTGAAATACGGGTCTATAATATCCTTGGCCAGGTGGTAAAGAATATAGAGATTGGCTATAAACCAAAGAGGTTCTATAAAGCATTACAGCAAGACGGTGCGGCACGCTGGGACCTTACCAATGACTCAAACCAAAGGGTGGCAAATGGCCTCTACTTTTATCAACTGAAGGCAGGCAGGTTCTCTGATACAAAATCTCTGGCTATTTCAAGATAAGAAGTTGATTTTTATAAGCAAATCCCATATAATCCTTTTTATGAGAAGCATCTTCTTAATACTGCTCTTGGGCTCAAGTCTCTTTGCTACATCCCTCCAGATAGAACCAGAGCATACCTACATAAGAAAAGGTGAAGGGTTTGATGTCGCTATTCTATTAGAGGATGTGAATGACCTTGGAGGAGTGAGTCTTAAACTTCTTTTTGACAAAAAAAGCCTGAGAGCAGAAACAGTTACTGTAGGTTCTCTTTTGAACAATACAAATGATATATTCCTTGAACAGATAGAGAATGAAGAGGGTTGGGTTTCAATCAATGCAGGAAAATGGGAACCGGGAAATGGAACAGGGACAATTGGATCCATCAGTTTTACTTGTTTAGCCACTAATCCAGAAGGGAGTCTTACCCTTTCAGAGGTAAGGTTAATAACCTATTCAACACCTACCACAGATATAGAGGTCACAATAAGGCCGGGCTATGTTCATCCGTATCCTCTGGAGTATTTTAAGATTACAGCCCCTTCAACCTTCACCGCAGGTCTTCCTTCTTCTATCAATATCACTGCCTTTGATAAATATGGCACTGTTGCTTGCGGATATAATGGCACAATAACCTTAACTGTTGATAACGGCACAGTCTCTCCAGCATCTATCAGGCTTGCTGAAGGCTCATTAACAGCCGGGATAACCCTGACAAAATCTGGAACAACCACTATCACTGCAAGGGATTCAGCAACCCCTCAAACAGGTACAGCCACAACTTATGTTACCCGTGGCTCTGCATCAGCCCTGTTCATTCAGCCAGCAAGCGCAACCCTGACTTCTGATGATTCTTTAGCCTTCATTACCTTTGCCGGGGATAATAGTGGCAATACATGGACAGTTGCTTCTACCTTTACTGAAAATGACCCTATCGGCACAATGTCAGCCAATATTTATTATCCTGGTAAGGTTGGCACTTGGGCAATCACGGCTACCTACAACAGCCTTTCTGCTACAGCAACCGTGAATGTAACCTATGGCTCTGCAGTAACTCTGTTCATTCAGCCAGCAAGCGCAACTATTACCACAGATGATTCTTTAGCCTTCTCTGCCTTTACTTCCGATAATGATGGCAACACTCAGACAGTTACTGGCTCAGCTACCTTCACAGCAAACGAAGGCACAATGTCAACCAATACCTACTATCCAGGTAAGATAGGCACCTGGACTATAACCGCCACCTACACCACATTTATGGCTCAAGCAACGATTACAGTCTTTGGCAAATTATACTCCTTTGGGATAGGCGCAATTGGCAATCAGATTGTAGGTATTGCTTTTCCCATAACCATTTCTGCCTTAACTAAGCAAGGAGACCCAGCATACACACTCATCAGCCTAACAGACAGATCAGGAACTATTCATCCAACCTTAATGCTTGTGAACGGAACATACACAGGCTATGTGACCATTGGTAGCCAGGGGACTACATCTATCACTGTCTCATCCGGAACAATCTCCGCAACAAGCAATCCCTTTTTTGTTGAAAATCTCTTTCTGCCAAAAGGCCTTGACGATATAAGAGTTTGGCCCAACCCTTACAGAAGTGACAAGTCTTCTGATCCATTCATTGTCTTTGAGCTTCCTGATGGTTGTCATCTTTCTATCTATACTATCTCAGGAAGGCTGATACGGGAGTTTGAGAAGACTTTAGGTAGAACAAAGTGGATGTTGGATAATCAAGATGGGAAGCCTGTCTCATCTGGAATGTATATCTACCTGATAGAGCAGGCAGGCAGAAAAGTTACTGGAGAAATTGGGGTGATAAGATGAGTCAGGAGTCAAAAGAATGGGACGGTTCATTTTCATCTTTTTTCCTCTGATTTAGGGAGAAATTGGAAATTCGAAATTGGAAATTAGAAATTAGGAAGAAATTCGAAATCATAGTCTTCTTTCTTGCCAATTTCAAATTTCTAATTTCAAATCTCATTTCTAATTTCCATTTTTTACTCTGCAAGATTTCAAACAAGAGTGAACCGTCCCACGATTATTAAGTAGTGTTTCAATCTTCTTAACCTGTTCTTTAGTATGCCAAGAATAAAACATAATTAGGGATTTAAATTTTCTCTGAATACAAATGAAGGCTCTAATCGTCCTTCTTTTCATAAGTTTTGGTAGTTTATATGGAAGGGGAGAGGGAAGGTATTCTGGAGAGTTCCTCAAGATTGGTGTCGGTGTAAGGGCAACCTCTATGGGCGGTGCAAATGTTGCCTCAGGCAAGGATATAGAAGCCCTATTTCTAAACCCAGCAGGTCTTTCTGATTTATCCGGTCTCCAATTTCTTGCCGGTCATAACCTCTGGCTGGCTAATACCCAGCAAAGTTTTGTTGCTGGGGGCATTCCCTTAAGAAACCTCTTCCTTTCCTTTGGATTAAACTATTTAGACTCACCAAAGATAAAGGAGACAACCAAAGAAGATCCAGATGGAACAGGAAGGCTTTATTCAGCCAGCAATATCTGTGCTACTCTTGGTCTGGCAACAAAGATTTCAAAGGGTCTATCTTGCGGAGCCTGTCTCAATCTTCTCACTGAGACAATTGACGATGTTAAAGCAGATGGGGCTTTTCTGAACCTTGGTCTAACAAGTCAGCCCAAAAAGTCAAAGATAAAATATGGAGCAGTCCTTACCGGGCTTTTCTTAAAGAGTTTGTCCTTCATCAAGGAAGAAAGCCGGCTACCTTGCGGTATAAGAACAGGCGTGGCATATATGGAAAATAAACTTCCGATAACCTTTGAGGCAGACCTTTCTTATTTTGAAGATGAGGAGTTTTTCTACGCGACAGGCATAGAATATATTCTAGGCAATACGATGAGCTTTCAAGCAGGATACTCTACCAGACTGACTGATATTAGCTCTGGTGTATCCTTTGGCTTTGGCTTCAGAAAGGATAAGATTGAGATAAGGTATGTCTTTCTCCCTTCAGAGATAAATACAACCCACCGTGTCTTGATTCTCATTGGAGAAGAAAAGAAACCTCGCCAAAAGCGATCTAAATTCTTTCTTGATTTGTAACACTTGAATCATTTGAAGTTACAAATTTCCTTGCTTTTTGAGGTGTTTTCTAGTAAATTTAATGCTCAATTTCCAATCAAAGGAATCGATCAATGAGAATAGCAAAACTCTCTCCAAAATCCAACTGGGTGTTGTCCATTATTGCAGATGATGGTCGCATTGGCTATTTTGATGTTAGTCCCTATCTGGAATATGAGGTGTTTGAATCCCTTCGAGATCACAACGAATTTCTGAAGGTCTTCAACGGTGGATACTTTGTCGAATGGGATTGTGGTGCTGATTTGTCAGCTGATACCATTGAGGCACGATGGCAGGTAAAGAGAGAGTGACAGACATTGACTATTGACAAAGAGAGCCTACTAAAAAGTGATAGTTTTGGTAAGCCAGAGAAAGCTAAAAGAAAGAGACGGTGGAGTGAATCTTTTACCTAACCAATCAATGAAGCAGATTCGCTTAGCTCACCGCTTATTTTATCGTTAGACCAACCCTCATTGTCTCTTTAGCCATTCCCTTCTCCGTTATTACCGCCTTTATCCTTATGTATTTCAAGGGATTCACCATAAACATTATGACCCTATCCGGGCTGATTATTGCTATGGGCAGGCTAGTTGACGATGCTATTGTGGTCATTGAAAATATCTTTTATTGCAATCCCAATTTATCCCCAGTATAATATAATAAATGAAGAAAAAGATTGAAAAAGCAGAGATTCTGATAGAGGCGTTGCCTTATATCAAGAGGTTCTATGGCAAGTATGTGGTCATAAAGTATGGTGGCGCGGCTATGGTTGATGAAAAGCTGAAGGATTCATTTGCTACAGACTGCACCCTTTTGAGGTTCATGGGTATAAAGCCTGTGATTGTTCATGGTGGAGGCCCAAAGATCAATGAGTTGATGAAAAAGATAGGAAAAAAGATAAAGTTTGTTGAAGGCTTACGGATGACAAGTGAAGAGGATATGGAGTATGTGGAGATGGTGCTGTGTCGGATAGGTAGTGATATTGTCTCTCTTTTGAATAAGCATTCTGCTATGGCTATTGGGCTTTCTGGTGTTGACTCAAGTATGATAAAAGCCACAGCAATAAAAGGAATGGGGTTTGTTGGAGATGTTACAGAAATAGATACAGAACCAATCAAACTCTTAGATGAGGCAGGTTTTATTCCAGTCATAACTCCTATTGGGGTTGATAAAGAAGGCAAGAGATATAACATTAACGCAGATACTGTGGCTTCTAATGTAGCTGTTGCCTTATCATCCGAGAAACTCATCCTTCTGACAGATACAAAGGGAATATATGATGGAGAAACCCTTCTTTCAACCTTAAAGGCAGATGAGATTGAGCCTTTGATAGAAAAGGGCTGTATTGCCGGCGGAATGATACCAAAGGCAAAGGCTGTGGCAACCGCTGTCTCTGCTGGCGTTTCAAAGGCTCATATTATTGACGGAAGAATTCTCCACTCTATCCTTCTTGAGATACTTACTGATGAAGGTATTGGCACACAAATAGAGAAGTGAGAATAGAGAAGTGAAAAGTGAAAAACTAAAAGTGAAAAGTGAAAAAAGTCAGGAGTCTGGAGATAAAACCCAAAATACAGACCATAGACTATAAACTATAGACCATAAACGATAGACTATAGACGATAAACTATAGACTTAGGAGAAATGATATGGATGAACATTCTTTTGATATAGTGAGCAAGGTTGACCTGGCTGAGGTAACAAACTCTGTCCATCAGGCAACAAAGGAGATGAGCCAGAGATTTGACTTCAAGGGAAGTAAGAGTAGCATTGAGTTCAACAAAGATAAGGCTGAAATAACACTTGTCTCTGACGATGAACCAAAAATGAAAAGCGTCATAGATATACTTCAGTCTAAATTAGTCAAGCGCGGGGTATCCTTGAAATCGCTTCAATATGGGAAGATGGAAGAGGCGTCTGGTGGCACTTGGAGGCAGATAATTACCCTTCAGCAAGGGATTGTCCAGGATAAGGCAAAAGAGATTGTGAAGATTATCAAGGATTTGAAAATGAAGGTTCAGGCAGAGATTCAAAAGGATCAGGTGCGCGTCCGGGCCAAAAAGATTGATGACCTACAGGCAATTATCTCTATCTTCAAAGAAAAGGATCTGGGCATACATATGGAGTTTATAAACTATAGGTGAGCAAAAATCTGGTTCTTCTGGCAAAATCTACTCTTTTTAGTAAGCATTCAGCCAAAACAAAAGAAAAATGATGGGAAAAGCAAACCTCTAACCTGGGATACCTTTTCCATTGCGTGAAGACAACTTCCTTAAAACTGATAGCTGACGACTGAAAGCTGAACGCTTACCTTTTTAGAGTAGCTCCGCATCCCAGAGGAGGTGATAAGTTTTTCCTTGCGCCTCTACCACTAACCTTCCCTTCTCATCTATATCTATAGCCTCTCCTATCAACCTCTGGGAATTTATCTCAAACCTTACACTTCTTCCTAAGCTAAGACACCTTTCTCTTATCTCTGGTAGAAACTTAAGGCTATTTTCTTGAAAATCAATATATGCCTTCTCCATCTCTTGGAGTAATGCCGAGAATATACTCTCTTTCTCTATCTCTGTTTTCAACTCTTCTTTGATAGAACCTGCGCCCTCTGGAAGTAAATTTTTGTCAACATTAAGGTTTAGACCTATCCCGATTATCAACCATTCAACTGAATTCAGTCTTAGTTTGCTTTCTATCAAGACTCCAGAAACCTTCTTCTCTTTCAGATAAAGGTCATTGGGCCATCTTATCGCACAACAAAGCCCTGTCTTTTCTTCAATCACCTTACTCATCACTAAGCCAACTATCAAAGAAAGGAACTGGAGCTTGTCGGCATTAAGATTGGATGGAAACAAAATTATGGAAAACCACAAACCCCCAGAAGGAGAAACCCATTCTTTTGCGCCTCTTCCACGACCAGCAGTCTGAATATCAGAGATGATGACCTCTCCATTTTGACAGCCAGAGGCAATAAGGGTGCGGGCTAAATCATTGGTTGAGCCTACTGAACTAAGCCTATGTATCTTCTTTCCAATCATTCAGAGATAATAATAGTATCTTTTGTTTTAGAGGCTTCAGAAAGAGCATGTTCTGCTTTATCTATCAACTCTTTATGGGTAAATATATCGCTTGAGAGTGTGGCAATTCCACAGCTTACTGTATTTCCTGTCTCTTCTTTGACTTTTTCTCGTATCCTCTCAGAAAGGCTTATAGCCTTCTCTTTATTTGCATTATAAGCTAATATAAAGAAGATATTCTCCTTATTAGCTACAAGATCCTCCCTTCTGGTGTTGTAGTTTACAATAAGCCCTGCCTTTTGGAGCAACCCTGCTTCTTGTTCTTCTGCATCTAATCTCATGGCAATCACAGACAATGCCAAATTCAGCCTTCTTACCCGTTCAATCTCCTTTCTCAGAGCCTCTTCAAAGTAATAGAAGTTGAAAAGGGCAGTGAGCTTGTCTGTAACAGAGAGCCTGTTAATCTCAAAGGAGAGTCTCTTGTTCTCTATAAGAAGCGAGGAGATATTGGCTATTATCCTGAAAAACTTCTGGTCATTATCTGAAAAAGCCCTCTTTTTTTTACAGCAGGAAAGTATAGCGCCTATTGTATTCTCTTGTATCTTTAATGGAAGTAAGATAAGGGAGGATACCCCCATTTTCTTGTAAGCAAGAAGAAAGTCTCTATCATCTTTTTCTATGTCGCTTGCAAGGATTGCACAAGTTTCCTTTATCAGCCGGGAGGTTTCTGGATTCTGCTTGATAATATCATCCCCGGCTATCACCTTATGAAATCCCCTTTCAATCTCTGTTATCAGATTTATCTCGCACTCAAGATAGGAAGATACTGTCTCAAGAACCTTCTTAAGCTGAGAGGAAAGATCGCCAATCTCCTCAATGTCAGTAGAGACATTATAAAATTCAGATAGCCTCTTGTTCTCTTCTTTCACCCTATTCAGCCTCTCCTGCAATTCTGTCTGAAGTACAGAGGCCATCTCCTTTTCTGCAGCCACTTCTCTTTGGGTCAATCGTATCTCATTGGTAATAAAGGAGACAAGTCCTGCAATTCCAAGAAATAGAGGCATTCTCCCTAAAAGATAGGTAATATCTTTCTCCTCGGTGATAAGAAAGAGCCAGATATACAAGAGGATTATGCCAATGGTAACGAGGAGTGTTATCTTTGGTTGATAATAGCAGGAGGCAAAGATTATAGAAAAGAGGTAGAAGAGAAAGAATTGGCTCTGCATTCCACCTGTGGCAAAGATTATGGCAGTGATAAAGACAATATCCAAGGTTGTCTCAGCATAAGCCCTTCTGAAATAGGCTATCTGGTAGGGAATAAATCTGGCAATAAGGTTATAGGCAACCAAAATGATAATGGGAATAAATAATTCAGCCCTTTGTAGCCACTCTACCCTTGATAGCTCAAGAATCATTATGGCCATTATAAGCATCAACCAGCGTGATATAACGGTAACTTTTATTATCCTTTTACCAAATTCCATTGCTTCCTCCTTAAATTAGACTATACGGGACGATTCATTTTCATCGTTTTTCCTTGATTTTTTTGGAAATTAGAAATGAGAATTTGAAATTAGAAATTTGAAATTGGCAAGAAAGAAGACTATAATTTCGAATTTCTTCCTAATTTCTAATTTCCAATTTCCATTTTTTAACCGCAAGATTTCAAACAAAAGCAAACCATCCCGACTATACGCTATTCCTCGGCTCTGTCAAGTCCTCGGAGATATACCGCCTATCTTTTAAGTATCCGGCATAATCAAAGATAGCCTCAGAAAGGCTCGTAATTGGTTCGATATAGCCTGCATTTCTAATCTTTGATAGTATTGCCTCTGTGAAGTACTGGTATTGATCTTTCATCTCTTTTGGCATATCAATATACTCAATATTTGGCTCTATCTTTAAGGCAGAGAATAGGCTGTATGCCAAAGCATTCCATGTTTCAGCGCAGCCTGAACCAAGATTAAATATCCCAGATAGACCTAAATTTTCAAAGAAGAATAAGGTCATCTTGACAGCATCTTTCACATAGAGAAAATCCCTTTTTTGCTCACCATCATCAATCCCTTCTCTGTATGACTTAAATAACCTGATTTTTCCTGTCTGGATTATCTGGTGAAATCCACGAAGAACCATACTCTGCATATTGCCTTTATGATACTCATTTGGTCCAAATACATTAAAGTATTTCAGCCCAACTATTCTATCCAACAAACCCTCCTTCTTTGCCCAGAGGTCAAAAAGGTGTTTTGAGTAGCCATATAAGTTTAGTGGTTTTAAGGAGGGTAACCTATTCTCATCATCTGAGAATCCCTGGTTTCCATCGCCATAAGTAGCTGCTGAGGAGGCATAAATAAACCGGATATTATGCAATAAACAATGAATAGCCAGGGTTTTAGAGTATTCGTAATTATTCTTAATAAGGTATTTTGCCTCAGTAGAGGTAGTGTCAGAACAGGCGCCCAAGTGAAATATAGCCTCTACCTTTTTGAAATCACCCACTCCTATTTTTTGCAAAAAATCATCCTTATCAATGTAGTCATAGAAGGTCAGACCGACTAAGTTTTTATAGTTCTCATTATCTAAGCTATCTACAACAATAATTCTATCCTTTTCCCTTTGATTTAGCTCCCAGATAAGGGAGCTTCCAATAAACCCTGCCCCACCTGTTACGATAAGCATAATATCAATTATACCTTTTTCTTGGCAAAATACTCAAGTAGAAATAATTAGGAGATTTCTATTTTGCTGTGACACATGGACAAAGAAAATTTGACTTTCTTTCTTTTATGAGCTATACTCTTGTCAATTTTTAATTTAGGAGGAGATATGAAGAGAGACTATCTTTTTACATCAGAGTCCGTGACAGAGGGGCATCCTGATAAGGTTGCAGACCAGATTTCAGATGGGGTTCTGGATGCTATTATGGCAGAAGACCCAACTGGAAGGGTTGCTTGTGAAACATTAGTAAGCACAGGGCTTGCCTTTGTGGCTGGCGAGATAACCACATCCTGCTATGTGGATATACCCAAAATAACCAGGGGTGTCATCCAGGATATTGGCTATACAGATGCTGAATATGGGTTTGACTATGAAACCTGTGCAGTTATCACCTCTATTAAAGAGCAGTCCCCTGACATTGCTCAGGGCGTTGACTCAGGTGGTGCGGGGGATCAGGGGATGATGTTTGGCTATGCTGTAAATGAAACACCAGAGCTTATGCCTATGCCCATCCTTTTGGCACATAAGCTGACAAGAAGGCTTACCTATGCGAGGAGACACAAGATTTTGGATTGGCTCAGACCAGACGGAAAATCCCAGGTTACTATTGAGTATATAGAGGGAATACCAACAAGGATTGAGGCTGTGGTCATATCCTGCCAACATGCACCAGACATTGAGTATTCAGACTTAAAGGATGGAGTAATGGAGGAGGTAATCTATAAAATCCTTCCAAAGTCTATGTTAGATGAGAAGACAAAATACTATATCAATCCAACAGGAAGGTTTGTGGTTGGAGGTCCCCAAGGAGACTGTGGGCTTACAGGCAGAAAGATAATCGCTGATACCTATGGTGGTGTTGGAGCACACGGTGGCGGATGCTTCTCTGGAAAGGACCCAACAAAGGTTGACAGGTCAGCCTCCTATATGGCAAGGTATGTGGCAAAGAATGTTGTTGCCTCAGGCATTGCTAAGATGTGTGAGATTCAGATCGCCTATGCTATTGGTGTGGCTGAACCTATATCTCTTATGGCAAACACAAAAGGCACAGCAAAGAAGCCAGAAGCAGAGATAGTTGAAGATATAAAGAAAAATTTTGATCTCACACCAAAAGGGATAATAGAGACACTTCAATTAAGAAGACCAATCTACAGAAAGACTGCCGCCTATGGGCATTTTGGCAGGGAAGAGAAAGAGTTTCTCTGGGAGACAACGGACAAGAAAGATGTTTTTCAATAAAGAGGATGGAATGAGTGAATAGTATAGAGTTAAGAGTATAGAGTTAAGAGTTAAGAGTTAAGAGTTAAGAGTATAGAGTTAAGAGTATAGAGTTAAGAGTTATGAGTTAAGAGTATAGAGAGAATAGTTAATTTATCCTATGACTATACACTATTCACTATTCACTATACACTATACACTATACACTCAACACTATACACTAATTAAGGGAGGATGAAATGAATTACGATGTAAAAGACTTGGGTTTGAGTGAAAAGGGAAAGATTAGAATAGAATGGGCAGGCAACCAGATGCCTGTTCTGAAACTTATCAAAGAAAGGTTTAGGAAAGAGCTGCCATTTTCTGGAATAAGGATTGCTTGTTGCCTTCATGTTACTTCAGAGACAGCTAATCTTTGTGATGCATTAAAGGCAGGTGGTGCAGAGGTTTATCTCTGTGCCTCAAACCCGCTCTCAACACAGGATGATGTGGCTGCTTCTTTGGTAGCGGATTACCAAATCCCTGTCTTTGCTATCCACGGAGAGGATACAAAGACCTATTATCAGCATATTGAGGCTGTTTTAGACCAAAAACCCCATTATACAATGGATGATGGAGCAGACCTTGTCTCTGCCATACACAAAGACCATAAAGATTTGGCAGGCAATGTGATTGGTGGTTCAGAGGAGACAACCACAGGTGTCATTAGGCTTCGCAGTATGGAAAAGGATGGAAAGCTCCTGTATCCAATGATTGCTGTGAACGATGCCAACACAAAGCACCTTTTTGACAATAGGTATGGAACAGGTCAGTCAACAATGGATGGAATCTTGCGGGCAACAAATGTTCTCCTTGCAGGAAAGCGGTTTGTTGTCGCAGGATATGGCTGGTGCGGAAAGGGTGTGGCTATGCGGGCAAAAGGGATGGGAGCCTTAGTAACTGTCTGTGAGGTGGACCCATTAAGGGGATTAGAGGCTGTGATGGATGGCTTTTCTGTAATGCCAATGATAGAGGCAGCAAGGCTTGGGGAGATCTTTATTACAGTCACAGGCGATATCCATGTCTTAAGGAAAGAGCACTTTGAGGTGATGAAAAATGATGCAATTCTGGCTAATACAGGCCATTTTGATGTAGAGATTGATATACCAGAGCTTACTAAATTGGCAGTCTCAAAGAGAAAGGTGAGGGATGTGATTGATGAATATACCCTCTCTGATGGAAGAAGACTGAACCTTTTAGCTGAAGGCAGATTAGTCAACCTTGCGGCAGCAGAGGGACATCCTGCGGCAGTAATGGATATGTCCTTTGCTAATCAGGCACTATGCTCTGAATTTGTCGTCAAAAAGAAAGGCAGCTTAGAAAATAGGGTTTATGATGTTCCAAAAGAGATAGACCAGCAGGTAGCACAGCTTAAGCTCTCCTCAATGGAAATCCAGATAGACAATCTGACAGAAGAACAAAAGAAGTATCTCTCCTCCTGGGAGATGGGAACATAGAATAAGTGGTTAGTGGTAAGTGGTTAGTGGTTAGTGGTGAATGGTGGATAAAGAATTCTGTATTCCAATTTCTAATTTCCAATTTCTAATTTCGGATTTTCAATTTCCAATACTATACATTCTTAAAACCTAAACCGAGCTTGTTTCTGGGTAGGTTATGAAGTCTGAAAATATGATGTTTGTGGGAAGGGAAAGAGAGATTAAAAGGCTTAAGCAATTAGAGGCTGATACCCAAAAAGGAAAATCTCCTATCCTTCTCATATTGGCAGATGCAGGCTATGGGAAAACAGCCTTAATCAAAAGGTTTATTGATGAAATTTCCAAGAAAGTATCACCAGTCTATATTGATCTTGCCAAATTGAATCTTTCGCCTGATTTCTTCTGTTTGCATCTTCTTGGACATGTATTTCATAGCCTTTCAGAAGAAAAGGATCAGGATATGAGTCTTTATTTTGACATCTCTTTTCAAAAAAAGATTGTCGAAGAGATGGCAGACCCTGAAATAGAGGCAAACTATAATAAATTCTGTCAAAGCCTTGAAGGGGCGAATTGGGAAGATCTCTTTTTGGAAACCTTTCCTTTTTTAGAAGGTTTAGCAAAAAAACTGGACCTGCGCCTCATTATCTTTCTTGACAACTTTTCTTTCCTTTCAAGTCTGGCAAACTATCAGATTGAGCCATTCTCTATCTTCAAACAAGAGGCAAGCAAGACAAAGAGAATAGGTTGGGTATTGGCCTCTGATAGGAAAAGACTTTTGGAAGGAATGTTTGATGAGAAGCTCTTTTTAGATAATATAGAGCAAGCAGAAGCAAGAAAACTCACCCTTTCTCTCCTTTCATCAGCTCACTTTTCCGATAGTGCCATAGAAAGAATATATCAGATTACAGAAGGTTCTCCGGGCTTGATTGTGCTTCTGGCAAAAGAATTGGAGTCAAAAAGAAGGATTGATTCTTTTTCTGTAGATGAAGCATTCTTACTCTCTTTTACTGAAGGTGCAATTTATCGCTACTGCCAAAGTATAGTCAGCCAGAAAATAGCTGAGGCAAGGGGAGAAGGGCTTCTCAGAGTAGCTCTTTCTGGGCTGGCAAAAAGGGGAGAGACAACGCTCTCTGATATATCAGGGGATATCAGGAGAAAGAGCGGTGTAACCAGAAACCTGCTTTTACGCTTGATGGATGTTGACCTTGTTTGCCAGAGGGAGAAAAGGTATTACATTTCAAGCAGGATTCTTGCCTGGTGGATACGGATGTATTACTATGGAATTCTTCCAGAGCTTCCAGAAGCAAGTCCAGAAGAAAGAGATGAGATTGTTGACCTTCTTTATTCTTTCTCCAGACAAAAGATAGATGGAGGTTTCTTTGGCATAAAAGAAGATATTGTCCTCCCTGTTTTTGATAAGATTAGCGCAAAAAAGCAGAATAAGATAATAGAGATTGAGGCGATTGGAGATGAATCTTGGCTTGTTTACTTATCAGAGAATCTTGAGCCTATCTCAGAGGAACAGATTGAGGGTTTAATCTCCGAGAGTAAGAAAAGGGAATGCAAAGGCTGGTTTATCGCCAAAGCAGGGTTCACTTACAAAGCAATCCTGAAGGCTGAGGCTAAAGTTTTACTCTCCATTGATGAAGATATAAAAGCAATAAGAAGATGCATAATGGGCCCTGTAGGACTTGAACCTACGACCCTCTGATTATGAGTCATCTTTCAAACACTTTCACTTATTGCACCGTTCTTGCTAATGCTTGATATTACTGGGAAAATCAGAGATTAAGCATATAGTGTTTTTGACCGTTTTAGGCCTTATTTTACCCTGTCAACTGCACAATTACTGCACAGTCAAACCCCTCTATTTTTACTAAAATATGGTAACAGAAGGATGGTTCCATATCAATATAGAAGCAAACAGAAAAAAATGGTTGATAAAAGTAGAAAAATATGGTATTATGTAGCTATAAAATAAAGAGGAGGTTTGAATATGGCTACTCAGATAGGAGATATTAGGCTTTATTCATTAAAGGAGCTTTCAAATGTCTTTAAGGTTACAATAGAAACCTTAAGGTATTATTTGGCAAGTGGCAGGATTAAAGGCCGAAAAATGGGCACACGATGGTTTGTAACAGAGGATAGTTTGAGAGAATATTTTGGTCAGACTTACAGGCCAAAAAGAATTACATTGCAGGGAATAGCTAAAGAGAGCACTGTAACAGATGAGGATATAGATGAAGCCAAAGGGATATGGAGATAACATTAGATACCCATAGCCTTATATGGTATGTAGACAAGAAACTAAACAAAAAGCTGTCAAAGAAGGCATTGGAGGCTATCAAAAAGGCAGAAGAAGCAGGCATTGTCTATGTATCAGTTATTGTCTTAATGGAGACCCTTCACCTGATAGAGAAAGGCAGGGTTAAACTATCGTTCCTCAACGCTATAATAAATTCCATAGCAAAAGCCAGAGAAAATTCCATAGCTA
>JASEHO010000189.1 GCA_030018505.1 bacterium | reverse complement strand
ATGTCCAAGGAGATGATATTTGAATACCTAAACTTAAATTTTTGCCAAAGTTGAGGTATAATTGAGAATAGTGAAGAAAAGAAAGTCTGCCAAGCAAAAGAAGGTAGTATTACCTTCTTTCCTTACAAAAGAGGTTATCATTGTCGTCGGGCTTTTGTTTTTGGCTCTTATCTTAAGGCTTATATTCCTCTTTCAAATCAAAGAAATAGACCTAATACTTGCAGGAAGTGATATGCAAACATATCACAACTATGCACTTGCCATTATTGACGGAAGTTTTCCTAAAGAACCTTACTACTACAGCCCTTTATATCCATATTTTGTAGCCTTGGTCTATTCCATATTAGAACCAAACCCTTTGACTGTAAGAACGATTCAAGCTATTCTGGGAGTTCTTACCTGCCTTCTCATCTATCTGATAGGAAAAAAGGTTTTTGACCAGAAGGTGGGTCTTATATCATTATTTCTCTCTTGTCTTTATGGCATGTTTCTATGTTATGAAGGAATTCTTCTTATAGAAACCCTATCCTGTTTTTTGACTACCCTGTCACTCTTTCTTCTATTAAAGCCTTCTTGGAGAAACATCATTTTTGGAGGAATAGCCTTAGGCCTTGCGTCGCTTACAAGGGCGAATATCTTGTTATTTATCCCCTTTATCTTCTGCTGGATGATACTGGATATGGATGAGCCAAAGAAGAGGATTATAGCCAAATTTGCCCTTTTATCTCTTGTCCTATCTCTTACCATTTTGCCCTGCACTATAAGGAATTATCTTGTAAGCAAAAGGTTTGTTTTAATTTCTACCAGTGGACCAATCAACTTTTGGATGGGAAATAATAGATATGCGGATGGACAATACTACAATCCCACCCTTCCATTTCAGATAGCCCATGCAGAAAGTGTGCAGAGGAAGGCAAAAGAAAAAGGTGATAGAGCATACTTAGAGGATGTTTTGGATTTTGCAAAGGAGAGTCCCCTCTCTTTTATCGGCTTACAGCTTAAAAAGTTTTTTCTCTTTTGGGGAAGAGATGAGATAGCGAACAATATAAGCTATGAATGGGTAAGAAGTGTATCGTCTCTTTTAAGGCTTCCATTCATTATAGACTTTAGTATAATTGCACCTTTAGGGCTAATAGGTGCTTTCTTTTCTCTTAGAAAAAGAAGGTTTGGGGTGCTGTTGTTAATTCTCTTTCTTTTTGCCTATTCTACAGCTACCACCATCATTTTTGTTCTTTCCAGATACCGCCTTCCAGTTGAGCCTATTCTTCTTATCTTTTCTTCCTTTTCCATATCTTTTCTTTATGGAGTCTTAAAGAAAAGGGATATGAGGAGACTGATTTTATTCTTAGCCCTGCTTTTCCTATTTATCTGCTTATTGAACGCAAGGAGAGGTTTTGCCTTAGTCTATCCTAAGATTTTTACTAATGGAAGATACGCTGAAACTCAAGAAGGTCTGTTAATTCAGGATATATCAGATATTCATAGGATAGGTAAAGGTCCGGGGCTTCTTGATTCACCAAAGGATTCTTTGAGGAAAGAGTTGATAATTGATAGAGACCCCAAAGCCTTTGATTCAGCCATCCTCTTTATTGATGCCAGCCTAATTCCTCGCGGAGAGGCAAGGCTGATAATCAAGGTAAATGAAAAAGAGCTTTCCACAGACATCTCTCATCGCATACATCCCAAAGAGGAGTTTATAACCACCAGAATATCCCTTCCACTCAATATAGAATGGTTAAAGAAGGGCAAAAACTTATTTGAACTGAGGGTGGCTGAAGATGGGTGGCTTTCTGTGCCGATTGATTCTTCTTTCTGCTACAAAAGGTCATCTTTTAGGGATTCTGAAGAGAAAGAAAGCAAGGAGATAAAAGGAGAATATCAAATCAGCCTTTGGCTACAAAAAAATCCTTGACAAGAATACCTTGAATTAAATATTATTTTGCTATGTTAAAAATAAAGGCTTTGGTGCAAAAAATGTAACGGTTGATACAAACTCTTTATATGCTCCA
>JASEHO010000188.1 GCA_030018505.1 bacterium | reverse complement strand
GATTTTATATTTATACCATGTGAAGAATGCTTAAGTCAAGCTAAAAATCTATTTTGAGATTATAATAAACTATAACATTTTTTTATTATAATCTCAATGAATACCAAATCCTTGACTCTTAGTAATATTTTCTTTATACTAAATCCAATGGATAAATTTGTTATTGAGGGAGGAAGGAGGCTGGAAGGTATAGTAGAAGTCTCATCAGCAAAGAATGCTGTTCTTCCTATAATGGCTGCTTCTATCCTTGCCACAGGCGAGGTAACCTTGCAAAATATCCCAGAGATTAGGGATGTTTCTCTATTCTGCAGACTTCTTAAAAAACTTGGGGCGGATCTCTCTTTTTCAGATAAAACCTTAAAAATTAACTGCACAAGCATAAACGAAACCCTTGCCCCTTATGAGCTTGTTAAAGAGATGAGGGCATCATTTCTTGTAGCAGGACCACTTTTAGCCAGGTTTGGCAAGACAAGAGTCTCTTTTCCTGGTGGATGCAACCTGGGTTCTCGAAAGATTAATATTCACTTAAAAGGATTTGAGAGACTCGGTGCAGAGGTGAAGCAAGAAGGGGGTTATATTATCCTTTATGGAAGACTCAAAGGTGCCAGAATCTACCTTGATTATCCAACCCATACTGGCACAGAAAACATAATGATGGCCGCAGTTTTGGCAACAGGTGAGACAATCATAGAGAATGCCGCTTGTGAGCCAGAGATACGAGATTTAGCAAATTTTCTTAATAAGATGGGGGCAAGGATAGAGGGTGCAGGTTCTTCTGCTATCAGAATTTCTGGTGTCTCAAGCCTTTATCCTTGTGAATACTCTCCTATCCCAGACAGAATTGAGGCGGCAACAATGATGATAGCAGGTGCCATTACCAAGGGCAAGGTTTTTGTAAAGAATGCACCATTTAAGTTTTTGGGAGCACCCATAGCCAAGCTCTCTGAAATGGGCATTGTCATAGAAGAGAAGGAGGATGGGGTTTTGGTTACATGCCCTGAAAAAATGAAGGCAACTGAGGTGATTACAGGGCCATACCCTACATTCTCCACAGACCTTCAACCACTTATAGCCTCTTTGTTCTGCATATCCCGCGGAACAAGTATTATCAAAGAGACTGTTTTTGACAACCGTTTTCTCTATGCCCAGGAATTAGCCAGGATGGGTGCAAAATTAGAGGTCTCTGGTGACCAGCTTACTATAGAGGGTGTTGATGAACTTTTTGGTGCTAATGTGATGGCTCAAGATATAAGGGCAGGTGCAGGCTTAGTCCTGGCAGGTCTTTCTGCAAAAGGTGTTACTGTTATTGATCGGGTATATCATATAGACCGTGGATATGATAGCCTTTGTGAAAAACTATCTATGCTCGGTGGCAAGATAAAAAGAATTTCTCTTTGACAAGCCAATAAACCGACCTTATAATTATTTCAGTGATTGACCCGAAGTTAGCTAAAGATACCTTGTGGGCGAGTAGTATTGGATGGGTTATGGCTACCTGCCCAGTTCTCGGAGGGGTGATGGGTTATTTTTTAGATAAGTGGCTCAAAACTTCGCCCTGGCTGCTTATTATTTTTATCGTGATAGGAATGATAGCTGGGATTTATGAAGCCATAAAAATGATTACAAGGGAGGGAAAAGAATGAGGGATTTTTTGAAAACCGCAGGTGTGAGGCTTATTCTACCGCTTATAATTGGAGCATCTATCTTGCTCTTCTTTGGTAAGATAAACTGGGCCATATCTTTTTTGGCTGGGGCTATACTGGCAGGTGCAAATATTTTTATCACCTCCCTTGGTAGTCTTAAAAAGAAGGTAATCTTTCTTTTGCTTGGAAAATACACAATCCTCTCTATTTTCATCTTTCTCCTTCTATTGGCAGGGCTCTCTG
Source organism: bacterium (assembly GCA_030018505.1). Taxonomy (GTDB): domain Bacteria; phylum UBA9089; class UBA9088; order UBA9088; family JAGUXG01; genus JAGUXG01. The sequence goes on along the minus strand of JASEHO010000188.1, from coordinate 136 downwards.
CGCCACTCATAGCTGTTGGATTTACTCTACCCCTTATTGCTTTAGCCTGGCAAGGGATAAAAGAGGCTAGTAACCGTTCATCCTATACATTAGGGGTGTCCGGAGATAAATCATTTCAAATTTAGCATTTCAAATT
>JASEHO010000187.1 GCA_030018505.1 bacterium | reverse complement strand
GTAACTATTTAACCAATTATCAATCACCCGTTATTTTACCATTTTCCATATTTCCCTTATCTCCTTATCCCCTTTTTTACACTTCTGATGGATAACCTGAACGGTTACTTTAAAATTATATCTCTCCCCAGTTCTTACCGCTGGATATATGAACAATAAGCGGAACCTTTAGCTTAACCACATTCTGCATAGAGTCTATAATTATTGGTGAAGCCTTAGCAAGATAATTCTCCTGGACCTCAAAGATAAGCTCATCGTGCACCTGCAGGAGCATTTTAGCCTCAGACGGAAGGTTTTTGGCTATCTTGAGCATCGCCTTCTTTATCAGGTCAGCGGCAGAGCCTTGAATAGGCATATTGACAGCCACCCTTTCACCAAACTCCTTCTCCTTTCTGTTCTTGCTCAAAAGCTCAGGGATATGCCTCTTTCTCTTGTCCATCGTCTCAGCATAGCCTTTCTCTATAGCCAATGCCTTTGTCTCCTCAATGTATTTTGCCACACCCTTATAAAGCCCAAAATATTTGGCAATCATCTCTTTTGCATCCTGTGTAGAGACGCCTATCTGGCTTGCCAGGCCATAAGGCCCCATTCCATAGATTATGCCAAAGTTGACTGCCTTTGCCTGTCGCCTCATAGCTTGAGTGACAAAAACAGGGTCTATGTTGTATATCCTGGCAGCTGTCTCTGTGTGGATGTCCTCTCCAGCAAGGAAAGAGGCTATCAAAAGCTCATCATCCGAAAGGTGGGCAAGAAGCCTCAGCTCTATCTGGGAATAGTCTGCAGAGAGGAGGAGATTTCCTGTGCCAGCAACAAAAGCCCTTCTTATACCCTTGCCAAGCTCAGACCTTATGGGAATATTCTGGAGGTTTGGGTTGCTTGAGGAGAGCCTTCCTGTGGCAGTGACTGTCTGATTGAAAGATGTATGAACCCTGCCTCCTCCATCTATCATCGGCAAGAGCCCATCAATATAGGTGGATTTTAGCTTGGCCAATTCTCTATATTCCAAGAGAAGTCTGGGTAATGGATGGAGATTGCTTAAGGCTGTCAGAACCTCTTCATTTGTAGAATATCCTGTCTTTATCTGCTTGAGAGGAGTCAGCCCCAATTTTTCAAATAATATGCTTGAAAGCTGTTTTGGGGAATTAAGGTTAAATGGTTCTCCAGCTGAGTCATAAATCTCCTTTGAGAGAGAGGCTATTTTGGCCTCAAGTTCTTTGCCAAAAGAGGAGAGATACCCCTTATCCACACTTATTCCAGCCATCTCCATATCTGCTAATACCCTAACAAGTGGCATCTCTATCTCATAAAATAAAGTAAGTAAACCTTCGTCCTTCATTCTTTGTTCTAACTTTTCTTTCAGCAAGAATATGGTCATTGGAGAATGGTCAGAAGATGGAGCATACCTTAGCACTATATCTTCCAGATTATGTTTTAAGCCTGGGGTTAAAAGATAAGAGGCAATCTGGAGATCAAAGAGCTCTCCAGAAAACTTTATATTCTGCGTAAGAAGGCTTTTTAGGTTATAGCCATACTTCTTTATCCTTTCATTAGAAAAGATAGGGGCTATCCTTTCTATCTCAGAAAAAGGAAGGCTGTAGCTCTCTTTTCCATCAGAAAGAAGCAGGTCACATTCCTTATGAATGATAGATATGGCCTCTCCTTTAAGCTCAGAAAATGTGGAATATGAGGCAAATTCTTCTTTCTTTAGCTCAAACTCCTTTATCAAAGACCCAAATTCATGCTCTAAAAAGATAGAGAGGAGTTTTTGTTTATCTGGGTTTTGGACCTCTGTTTCTGCTAATCCTATCTCAAGAGGAATATCAGAGGAAAGAACCACAAGCTTTCTCTTTGTCTCTATCTTTGCCTCCTGTAAAGCCTTAACAATCCTTGGATTTCCAATCTTAGCTACATTTTCTAAAATGCTATCCAGGTCTCCAAACCTGTTAATAAGCTCAACAGCGGCTTTTGGACCTATCCCTTTTATCCCTGGCAGGTTATCTGAAGTATCTCCGACTATGGTCAAGAAGTCCG
>JASEHO010000186.1 GCA_030018505.1 bacterium | reverse complement strand
TATTGGGTAAGTGCCGTGTTCCTTCTTCACCGTCTCAATTGATAACTGAGGGATTACAGGAAAATCTGATTTTTGCTGGACAAAGGTTTAAAATTGGCTTTATACTTACAAAATGAAGTTTATCGCTGACCTTCACATACATTCAAAGTATAGCCAGGCAACAAGCAAAGAGATGGATATTGCTGCAATCTCTTTGCATGCCAAACTTAAAGGAATATCCCTTGTTGGCTCAGGGGATTTCACTCACCCTGCCTGGTTGGCGCTTCTAAAAGGTGGGCTAAAGGAAGAAAGCGATGGTCTGTTTAAGTTTAATGACACAAACTTCATTCTCACCTCTGAGGTCTCCAACATCTTCAGAAAGAATGACCGATTCTATAAGATACATATTCTCATCTTCTCCCCGAGTTTCTCTACCTGTGACAAGATAAATGAGAAGCTCTCCTCCTTTGGAAGTTTATGGGCTGATGGAAGACCCACCCTCACATTTTCTGCCAGGGATTTAGTTAGAACTGTATTAGATATTGATGAAAGGTGTTTGCTTGTGCCTGCTCATATCTGGACGCCACATTTTTCTCTATTTGGTGCAAATTCAGGTTTTGATTCTATAGAGGAGTGCTTTGAGGCAGAGACCGAGAATATTTATGCCTTAGAAACAGGCTTATCCTCTGACCCAGCCATGAACTGGAGACTCTCTTGCCTTGATAGATTTACCCTTATCTCAAACTCAGATGCCCATTCACCCATTAAGCTCGGCAGAGAGGCAAATGTTTTGGACTGTAAATTAGATTATAATTCTATTATCGCGGCGATAAAGACAAGAAAAGGCTTCCTGGAGACCCTTGAGTTCTTTCCAGAGGAGGGAAAGTATCACTATGATGGCCATAGAAACTGTAATCTACTTCTCTCTCCAAAGGAGACAAAGGTAGCCAAAGGCATCTGTCCAAAGTGCAGAAAGAAGCTGACTGTTGGTGTCGTGCATAGGGTGGAACTCCTATCTGATAGAGAGGAAGGGTTTCTCCCGGAGAAAAGGATTCCCTATAGAAGCATTGTTCCTTTGTTAGAAATAATTGCCGCCTCTGAAGGGGTAGAATCCACATCCGTTAAGGTAAAGAGGCTCTATTTTGATCTACTCCAAAAGGGTTGTTCGGAGATGGATATTCTGCTCAACCTTTCAGAACAAGAGCTTAATAGGGTTCTTCCACCCAGGATAACTATGGGCGTCCTCAATGTTCGCTATAAAAACTTAAAAATAACTCCTGGCTATGATGGCGTCTTTGGAAAGGTAGAGATACCGTTTGAGGAGAAAGAGCCTGAGCAAATGAGTTTTTTCTAATACAGAGAAGATCACGAAGATTAAAGAATATTTGTAACTGTTTACCTATCTGAAGTAAAAACACTGAGACTTGAGTTCACAGAGAATTTCATTTCAAATTTATCATTTCAAATTAAAATGCTAAATTTGCAATGATTTTCTATGCCCTTGTTACAGCAAAATAGAAATGTCCTATTCTTAGCAAAATAGAAATGTCCTATTTTGTATTAACCAAGAAAGATCTTTTTTGATATTTATCCTCGGTTTATTTTGAATCTCCTCCATGGATGATCCAATGGAGGAATATAAACTTTTATCTCTTTTGGTTTTAATAGTTCTTCCTTTGGTTTTAATAATCTTTTCTCTATCTTTTTGTATTTGAGTTTAATACCATTATAGGTGAGATGGACTACAGTTGTCTATTCTTTCTTCTACCACGACAGACTTTATTCTAGTATTAGGAGGAGTTTCTTCAATTTGATAGAGCTGATTATTATAGGAGATTGTCCAATCGTTCTTTAGAACCCTCTTTGTTTTTATTGAGAGGATACTGTCAAGATTCATCTCTTTTGGTATTTCTCTATGGAGATTAGTCATATTTACTGGGAGTTTGCTGAACTTTTTGTTGTGTTTGAGCAAATATTCTTCCAAGAACCTATTTGCCTCTTCTTTGGTGTTGATATTGTCCAGCCTCATCTCTTTAATGAGTCTGTCTTGGAATGTCTTAAATAACCTCTCTATCCTTCCCTTAGCTTGAGGA
>JASEHO010000185.1 GCA_030018505.1 bacterium | reverse complement strand
CATCCAACAAAGAAGTCAGTCGTCACAGGTGTAGAGATGTTCAGAAAGACCCTTGATACAGGTGAGGCTGGGGATAATGTTGGTCTTCTCTTAAGAGGAATAGAAAAGAATGAGGTAGAAAGAGGTCAGGTGGTTTGTATCCCAGGCACAATCACCCCACATACAAAGTTTAAGGCTGAGGTCTATATCTTAAAGAAAGAAGAAGGTGGCAGACACACCCCATTCTTCACAGGCTACAGACCCCAGTTCTACTTCAGAACAACAGATGTAACCGGTAATATCAAGCTTCCAGATGGAGTAGAAATGGTTATGCCAGGCGATAATATCAATATGGATGCAGAGCTAATAATGCCAATTGCTATGGCAGAAAGACTGAGATTTGCCATCAGAGAGGGTGGACATACAGTCGGAGCTGGGGTTATTACCCAGATTATAGAGTAAAAAATGGTAGGATCTGAGAGAATAAGAATAAAGCTTAAAGGATACGACCACAGAATCGTTGACCAGTCTATAAAAGAGATTGTAGATATGGCAAAGAGGACAGGTGGAAGGTGCAGAGGACCAATTCCTATTCCTACAAACATCTCCAGATATACTGTATTGCGCGCTTCAAATATAGATAAGAAGTCAAGAGAGCAATTTGAGATACGGGTTCACAAAAGGCTTTTAGATATTTTAGAGCCTACAGTTGAAACAGTCTCTGCCCTTATGGACCTGAATCTTCCAGCTGGGGTAGATGTGGAGATAAAGAGTTAAGATGGCTATAGGAATCTTAGGAAGAAAACTTGGGATGAGTCAGATATTTACCGAGGGTGGAAAGGTTATCCCTGTGACTATTGTGAGAAGTGAACCTGCAGTTGTTGTCAATAAAAGAGAGAAGGCAAAGAATGGATACTCTGCTATTCAATTAGGATATGAGGAGAACAAAAAAGCCAATAAGCCTTTGAAAGGTTATTTTAAGAAGCAAGGCATTACTCCTAAAAAATACCTTCGTGAGTTCAGGATTGAGGACACATCTTCTTATGAGGTAGGACAAAGATTAGGGGTTGACCTGTTCTCTGAACAAGAATTAGTAAAGGTCTCAGCAAAGTCAAAAGGAAAGGGCTTTACTGGTGTTGTCAAAAGGCACAACTTTTCTGGAGGTAATGCCTCACATGGTTCTATGTCTGGAAAGGTTGTCGGCTCTATCGGTCAATCCTCTGACCCTTCAAGGGTATGGAAAAATACAGGAATGCCTGGTAGAATGGGCGGAAAGAAGGTTAGTGTCAAAAATCTTAAGGTGATAAAAATTGATAAGAATAGGGGTTTAGTTTTTATAAAGGGAGCGATTCCTGGCCCAGAAAAGGGATTAGTGGTGATTCAGAAAAAAATATGAACATTAATTTATTAAATACCAAAGGAAAGAAAATAGGGGATTTTGAGCTGGCAGAGGGTATCTTTGGTCAAGTGCCAAATGAGAATACTATTTATGAGGCAAACAAAGCCTATCTTGCTAACCAAAGGTTGGGAACAGCAAAGGCAAAAACAAGGGGAGAGGTTGCAGGCTCAGGAGCAAAGCCCTGGCGTCAAAAAGGAACTGGAAGGGCAAGGGTTGGAAGCAAAAGAACACCTGTATGGAGAGGTGGTGGCGTGGTCTTTGGTCCCAATCCAAGGGATTACAGGATAGACCTTTCAAAGAAGGTTAAAAACGGTGCTTTAATCTCATCCCTCTCTCAAAAGGCAAAAGAGGAAAAGATAATAGTCCTTAATTCTATAAATATCACTTCCATAAAGACAAAGAATGTCGCCAAGATACTCTTAAAGCTTGGTCTAAAGAAACCTCTTTTTGTTTTAGAAGATAGAAGCCCAGAGTTCATCTTAAGCTCTCGCAATATTCCTAATCTGCATTCTACAGAACCTGAGAATCTATGTGCCTACTATGTCCTTTCCCACAAAGAGATAGTCTTCGACCAGAAAGCCATAGAAAACCTACAGAAAAGGCTTTTTGGGTGATCATTTATTTGCCCAGCTCTCTTTCAACCTATCCCTGTAACTATACCCAAATAAATCAGATTTGCAAAAGACTAAAAGGGATTAGAGAGTAGGGAA
>JASEHO010000184.1 GCA_030018505.1 bacterium | reverse complement strand
CAATTTGCTAGTGAAATTTCTTATTATCCTTTCGGACACTACCTGAACGGTTACCCATCTTTTAACCACAAGATTTCAAACTAAAGCGAACCATCTCAACATGAATTACTTCTTGGCGAAGAATTTTGAGGCGCGGAAAAGTTCAAGTGCCCTTAGAAGCTGAGTATCGTAATATATATCTACCAAAGGATCGGGTTTTCCTTCAGCCTTTTTGAGCTTAAAGGTAATATCCCTCAGAACATCCTTTTTTTCCACATTTACCTTAGCCTTCTTCAATTCTTCAATAAATTGCTTCAGGTCATCCTCTGTGTAAGGGTTGTGTTGGGCTATAAACCTCTCTGTGTATGTTCCTGTTTGTAGTTTTTCAATCTCTTTTCTTCTTTCTTCTGAAAACTGTTCTTGTTCAACTGTAACATTAGGCTCAATCCCTTTTTCATGGATAAGAAAACCTCCAGGTGTGTAGTAATGAGCTGTGGTCAGGGCAATGGCTGAGCCATCAGAAAGGTTATGCACTGTCTGAACAGAGGCCTTGCCAAAGGTCTTCTTTCCAAGAAGGAGACCCCTCTTATTATCCTTTATAGCCCCAGCCAATATCTCAGTCCCAGAGGCTGACCCTTCATTGACCAAAACAATTATATCTCCTGTAATCTTCTGGGAATCGTTCTCAGCCACATATCTTGTCTCGTTTGTTCTATTCCTTCCTTTGGTAGAGACAACCAGAGCACCTACAGGAAGAAACTTTGAAGATACTCCAAGTGCAGACTGAAGCGTTCCCCCTGGATTATTGCGAAGATCAACAATTATATAATTTGGTTTCTTTTCTTGGAGTTTTGAGATAACCTCAGAGAGCTCCTCTATGGTGTTGTTGTTAAAGGAGGTGATTCTGATGTAGGCTGTTTCATCATCTATTATCTCGGACTTGACGCTCTTTATCTTGATGATATCTCTGGTTAAGGCAAAGGTAAGTGGATTGGCTTCGCTCTTTCTGATGATGGTTATGATTACCTGCGTTCCCTTTGGACCCCTCAGCTTCTTTACCGCTTCATCAATGGCAATTCCCTTTGTTGATGTGCCTTCTATCTCGGATATCCAGTCTTCTGCCTTTATGCCAGCCTTGTAAGCTGGTGTATCCTCTAAAGGCGAGACAACCATAAGTTTGTCATCTTTAATAGTAATTGTTATTCCCAATCCGCCGAAAGAACCAGATAACTCTGTCTGCATCTCCTGATTCTTTTCTGGCTCCATAAATCTGGTGAAAGGGTCATTTAGGGTAGCGAGCATGCCGCGGATTGCCCCATACATTAAGGGCTTTACCTCTATTTTAGAAGGGTCAACAAACTCTCTTCTAACAAGAGAAAATGTCTCGGCAAAGATATCAAGGTCTTTATATGCCTCCTGCGAAAACAATCCCCCGGTAATCAGGAGACCTACCAATAATATAAGCCAACCTCTTTTCTTCATTATTCTTTAGATTAAGGTATCATTATCCTCTTTGTCAAATAGTAAATTTTCTGAAATGAATTTATCTCCATTTGGACACTCCTAATGGAGATGCAAATTAGAGGTATCTATCAAATGCTTCTTCAACCATCTGTTCGCATTGCTCATTTCCAACGCCATTCCCAGCACCTCAGTAAAATAAAGCACCGGCATATTCGCTCCATTCTGTCGCATCTCAAGGTTTGCCTGACACATTGGGCAGGCAGTAACGATACAATCAGCCCCAGCTTGTTTGGCCATATTGATTAATTTTTTTACCAGATCAACCACAATTTCAGATTGAGGCAGGGACAGACCAGCACCACAACAGTCTGTTTTGTATGACCACTTCATCACCTCACACCCGCAAATCTCAAGGAGTCTGTCCATAGATTGGGGTTGCTCAACAGAATCAAACTCATCTTTGTGAGGCGGCCTGGTTATTAAACAACCATAGTATGGTGCAATTTTTAATTTAGAAAGAGGCTTTTTCACCAATAGTTTGACTCTTTCTGTCTCTTTGGCTAAAATATCCAAAAGGTGTCTTACTGGAGGACTATCGTTTAAGTTTAGCTCCTCTTTAGCCAATTTCAGATTATGGTAGCAGGCAGAACAGGGCACAGCAATATCTAATGCTTGTTTTTGGG
>JASEHO010000183.1 GCA_030018505.1 bacterium | reverse complement strand
TACATTTTACATTGAACTTTACTCGGTTACTTCAGATGAGTAAAGTGTTACAAATATAAGATACGCATTGTATTAGTTCATTAACATTAGAACATCTTCTGGAAATCTGTTGTATTTACGCCCTTGGATGGGCTTTGTCATAGACCTCTTTCAGTCTCTTGGTGGTAAGATGGGTATAGATTTGAGTGGTAGATAGCCGCTTATGTCCCAAAAACTCTTGGACAGACCTTATATCCGCACCCCTTTCTAAAAGATGGGTAGCCACTGAGTGCCGAAGAGAGTGCGGCGAGAGATGGAAAAGCCCAGCTTTTAATCTCTCTTTCTCAATTATCACCCAAACACCCCCTGTTTTAAGCCTTTTGCCAAGCCTATTTAAGAATAACGCACCACTCTCTTTGCTGCCTTTTCTCAAATGTGCCTCTAAAGCCTCCTTTGCCAGGGAACCAAAGGGAACAATCCTCTCCTTCTTTCCCTTTCCAAAACACCTGACAGTGTTGTTTCCAAAGTCAATATCCTCTATATTAAGACCAGAAAGCTCAGACACCCGCAGGCCACTTGAGTATAGAAGCTCAATAATGGCACGGTTTCTAAGGCTGAATCTATCATTCTCTGTGGCATTAATCAACCTTTCTATCTCTTCAATCTGAAGAAAATGTGGTAGCCTATGGGGAAGCCTTGGGGAAGAGATTGTCTCTACTGGATTCCTTTCTGCTTTCCATCTAAGGGATAGGAACTTATAGAAAGACCTAAGGCAGGCAATCTTTCTGGCAATCGTCCTCTTTGAAAGACCCTTCTCTGTAAGTATGCCTAAATATTCTCTCATATTATGATGGTCAGGAGATTTTATCTTCTTTTCCTCTAAAAAGGAGAACCAATCTATAAGGTCAGTCCTATAATTTCTAATAGTATGAGTAGAGTAAGCTCTTTCAACAGAGAGGTGCTTCAAAAAATCGTTTAGCTTGCTGTTCATTTCAGAATCTCAGCAAGTAAGGCTTTTGTTGCATCTTCTTCTGCTATTCTACCTACTATCTCACCATTACGAAAGACCATGCATCGCAAGCCACCAACAAGACCAAAGTCTGCTCTCTTTGCCTCCTTTGGTCCATTCACCTCACAGCCCATAATAGCAACCTTTTTTGCCAAAAGAGAGGTTCTACCTGTAATCCTTTCCTCTACCTCGTTGACTATTGAAAATAGGTCTATCTTGCACCTTCCGCATGTAGGGCAGGAGATTATCTCTGGTCCAAAATGACGCAGGCTGAGAGAAGCTAATATCTCCTTTGCCACCCTTACCTCTTCTACTGGATGAGCAGTTAGAGAGACCCTTATTGTATCTCCAAAGCCTTCACAGAGCAAGATTCCACAACCTATAGCAGACTTTATTGAGCCAGAGAACATAGGTCCTGCCTCTGTTATCCCAATATGAAAGGGGTAATCAATAAGTTCTGCCATTTGGGTGTGGCTTGCGATCGTCTCTTCTAATTCTGTGCCTTTAATAGAAACAACTATATCAAAAAACCCTTCTTCTTCAAGGAGTTTTATCTCTTTTAAGCAAGAGGAGACGAGTGTCTCTCCGTCTTTGACAGAGCCTGAGTTTGCCCCAACCCTGATGGGTATCTTATACTGCCTTGCCTTTCTGGCAATCTCTACCACCTTATCCTTTTCTGCAATATTCCCTGGATTTAATCTCAGCTTATCACAGCCTGAATCTATAGCATGGAGGGCAATCTTATAGTTGAAATGGACATCGGCAATCAAAGGGATTTTTGCCTTTTCTTTTATCTTATACAGGGCTTTTGCAGAGCTTAATGTAGGGAGAGCCAGCCTGACTAATTCACATCCAGACTCTTCTAACTCTTTTATCTGAAAGAGTGTAGCCTCAATATCCTCTGTCTTTGTCTTGGTCATAGACTGAATGGCAATAGGGTTTTTTCCGCCAATAGTTAAATTGCCAATCCTTACTTCTCTGGTCTTTCTTCTTTTCATTCTGGTTTAAGCCTTTTAGTTATACCGAAAATAAATCACCCTTTGCAATAAAAGATAAAGGTAACACTTTACTCATCTGAAGTAACTCGGTAAAGTTCAATGTAAAATGTAAAATTAGCAATCAGCATCTTAAAATTATTCCT
>JASEHO010000182.1 GCA_030018505.1 bacterium | reverse complement strand
AGGAGTATTTAGACCCTATCCATACCTTGTGCACTATAATCCGGGATGAGCCTTATTTTCTTTTACCTATACCTAATTTCAACTCCATCTTTTAACCGTAAGATTTCAAACTAAAGTGAACCGTCCCACTTTTTCAGAATTAAGGTTCCTGTTTTTTACACCGTTCCACCAGTTTATAGCTGGCATAACCTTTTTGCTTTCTGGGTGGAGGAGGGTTATAAGGATAGAACCTTCTCCACAGCCAATTACAAGCCCATCCTTTTGGACAGAGAGAATCGCTCCCGGTATTCCAGATTGACTTAAAACAGCTGATTTTAATATCTTGAGCCTCTCTGTGCCATAGTGGGTATAAGCAGATGGATGGGGCGATAAACCCCGAATGAGGTTGAAGATTTCCGTATTCTTCTTTTTCCAGTCAATTTCTTGACTTTCTATCTTTGGAGCATAAGATGGCTCACCCTCTTGAGGTTTTGGTTGCATTTCAATCATTCCTATTGCTTTGAGCAATACCTCTGCTCCTATTTTTGCCAACTTAGAAGATAGGCTTCCGGCATCATCTTCTTCTGATATGGCTACCTTTTCTTGCAAGATTATTGGGCCTGAGTCCACTTCTTCATTCATCCAATAGGTAGTTATGCCTGTCTCTTTCTCGCCCTGTATAATCGCCCAAGCAATAGGAGCTGGTCCCCTATATTTTGGAAGTAAGGATGGATGGAGGTTAATACTGCCAAGTCTTGGTGCGGTTATCACCCCTTTCTTTAATATTCTGCCAAAAGAAGCGGTGATAAGAAGGTCTGTTCCTTTTACTATTTCAGAAGGAAGATTATCTTGCTCAAATACCACTATGCCAAGCTCCTTTCCTAATGTGGCTACAACTGTATCTTGAGGCTTTAGGTGTCTTCCCTTTAGCTTGGCTGGAAGCGTCCAAACAGCCCTTACAGAATAGTTCTCATAGAGCCTTTTTAATGAAGGAAGAGCAAACTCACTTGTCCCAGCAAATATTATTTCCATCTGTCTTTCTGTTTACTATCTCAATCCTGCCTTCAGAATATCGTGAATATGGATGATGCCTTCTAATCTTTGATTGTTGTCAACAATAACAAGGGATGTTATGGAAAAATCCTCCATAGTTCGCAAGGCAGATAAAGCCCGAACATCCTTTTTTATTGTCTTTGGGTTTTTGGTCATAGCCTCTTTTGCTGGAAGCTGAAGGATATTCTCTTTGCCCTTTTCAATAAGCCTTCTCAGGTCTCCATCAGTAATCACACCCTCGAGCCTTCCTTCAAAATCTGTAACTACAGTCAAACCAAGCCTCTTTCTACTCATCTCTAAAATTGCAGACCTCATTGGCGTAGAGACTAAAACCTTTGGAAGGCTATCACCTGTGTGCATAAGGTCAGAGACTTTGAGCAAAAGCTGTTTACCCAATAAACCACCTGGATGCAAAAGGGCAAAGTCATCCTCTGTCAACCCTCTCTCTTTGAATAAAGCCACAGCCAGGGCATCTCCCATAGCTAAAGCTGCTGTGGTGGAGGCAGTCGGGGCAAGACCCAGAGGGCAGGCTTCCTTTTCTACAGAGACATCTAAGAGAATGTCTGCATTTTTGGAAAGTGGAGAGCTTGGGTCTCCGCATAGAGCGATAATCTGAACACCAATCCTCTTCAGGGATGGAATAATTTGGCTTATCTCCTCTGTTGCTCCTGAGTTTGAAATGGCAATGACAATGTCATCTTTGGTTACCATTCCAAGGTCTCCGTGGATACCATTTACAGGGTGAAGGAAGAATGATGGTGTTCCTGTCGAGGATAAGGTTGAGGCTATCTTTTCGCCAATGATCCCTGACTTACCTATGCCTGTAACCACAACCCTTCCTTTTCCAGAAAGAATAAGCCTGACAGCGGACTCAAAAGAACGGTCTATCCTTTCCATAAGCCGAGAAATAGCCTTTGCCTCAATCTCTAAAACCTGTCTGGCTACCTTACATAAATCCATAGCCCTTATTTTACTTCAGCAAACCTCCTTCTGTCATCAGTTTTTTATTGACTGTTGTAATCCCTCAGTTATCAGCTAGTAAATTTTTCGGCTTTGGTGCAAAAAATGTAACGGTTGATACAAACTCTTTATATGCTCCATC
>JASEHO010000181.1 GCA_030018505.1 bacterium | reverse complement strand
AATTTGCTAGTGAAATTTCTTATTATCCTTTCGGACACTACCTGAACGGTTACTTAATTCTTTACTGGTGTTCTGGTGTCCTAGTGCACCGTCTCTGATAATTTGATTAAAACTATGAAACACGCGAAAAAGACGAATACAATTCTTGAAAGACTGTCCTTACTTAGAATCCTGTCCCTCCTTTTATTCCCTATTTTTTGTAAAGGCTGTTTTCATTTTCGGTATAATAGACATTTCTATTTTGCTGTGACACCTGTAATAAATTGTTCCTTGACTAAACATTTAATTTATACTATTCTATATAAAGCTATGCAATATATATTGCCATTTCTTATTCTTCTTTCTGGGTGCGGAGGGTATCTCAGATCTTATGATTACAGCACAAATCAGAAGGCAGTCCTTCAATATCAAAGGGCTTATGACTTAAAGGTCCAGGAAAAATATAGCCCTGCCATTAGCGAGTTTAAGAGGTTTCTGGACTATTATTCTGACATCTATTTTGTTGATGAGTGCTACTTTCATTTAGCCGACTGCTTGCGGCTACTTCATCAATTTCCTGAGGCAAGAAAATATTATAAACAGATGGTAAAAAAGAAGAAGGATAGCCCTTTTGTTGCTGAGGCAGGGTTCAGAACAGGAGAGTGCTGGGAGGCTGAATCTATATACCCAAAGGCTATCAGTGCCTATAAGGTAGTGATAAAAAAACACTATCAAAATGAATGGGCAAACTTAGCAAAGGAAAGATGTGACCAAATCTTTGCTAAATTTCCTGAGGCAAAATGGGCAAAGAAAGAAAAAAAGGAGGTGGAAAAGCTTATCAAAAAGCTGAAGAAAAGATAATGGGATTTGAATATATAAACTGCAGGTTAAGTTGTGATGGGATAAGGATAGAGGAGATAGCGGAAAGGATAAAGACACCATTCTATCTTTATAGCAAGAATGAGATAGAGAGGAAGTTTCTTCTCTATAAGGAAGCCTTTGAGAAACTCTCTCCCTTAATCTGCTATGCCGCCAAAGTAAACTCTAATATCGCCATTTTTAGACTTCTGGCAAGCCTTGGCGCAGGCTGTGATGTTGCCTCAGGCGGTGAGCTTTTTCTGGCATTATCTGCTGGGATAGACCAGGATAAAATAGTCTTTAATGGAAATGGAAAGAGAGGCGATGAGATAGAAAGAGCTGTTCTTTCTGACATTCTTATCATTTGCGATTCTCCAGATGAGCTTTTTCTTGTTGACCAAAAATCAACCCAAAAGCAGAAAAAGACAAGGGTTCTCTTTCGGGTCAATCCTGATATCTCTGCCTCTACCCATCCATACATTGCTACAGGCCTTGCAGAGAGCAAGTTTGGGATGAAACCATCAGTAATTAAGGAGCTATGGGCGATAGGAAGGAACTTGAAGAATGTAGAGCTTGTTGGATTATCTTCCCATATTGGCAGTCAGATTACAGAGATAGAACCTTTTTGTGAAAACGCAAGGAAGCTCGCCAGTTTAGCTTCAGAGTTGAAAGGAGCAGAGTATCTTGATATAGGTGGAGGGCTTGGCATCTCTTACTCAAAAGAAAAAGCTCCGTCGCCAAAGGATCTGGCAGATAGCCTCCTGCCTATACTTTTTGACAAAGGCTTTAAGCTAATCCTGGAGCCAGGAAGAAGCATTGTCGGCTCTGCTGGATGTCTGATTACAAAGGTCTCATATCTCAAGGAGTCTCATAAAACCTTTATTGTTGTTGACTGCGGAATGAATGACCTAATAAGACCTGCCCTTTATAAGAGCTTCCATGAAATCCTTCCTGTATCCCAAAATAAAGAAGAAGAGATTATCGCCGATGTTGTTGGTCCATTATGTGAAGATGGAGACTTTTTGGGCAGAGAAAGAAAGATATGTCGTCCTAAAGCAGGGGATCTCCTGTCCATAATGAATGCTGGTGCTTATGGATTCTCTATGTCCTCAAATTATAATGCCAGATTAAGACCAGCTGAGGTTATGGTGATAGACAAGGATTTTCATATCATTCGCGAACAAGAAACAGAGGAAGACTTGATTTGCCACCAGAGGATACCGGATATCTTGAGATGACTTGAGTGTGGCTACTTTTGTCCCGACGGTTAAAAACATCTCTTACACCATAGTAAGAAAAGGAGATAAGGA
>JASEHO010000180.1 GCA_030018505.1 bacterium | reverse complement strand
GAATAATTTTAAGATTAATTACTAATTTTACATTTTACATTGAACTTTACTTCAACTGGCTAAAGTGTTACCTTTATCTTTTATTTTTAAGGGCTGATTTATTCAGGTATAGTTGTTAATTCCAACCTCTCTTTTTGAAGTCATCCAAAAATCTTCGGATATCAGCGGGTGCAGATTTTGCCACCTGGGAGGCGGCATACATCAGAACAGAGAACTGCCAGCAATCCTCAGAGCCCTTAAGGAGCCCTGTCTTTATATCTTCTTCTTTTTCAAGCGAATCCCTAAACTCTGAGATAGCCTTACTCAAAGGTTTTTCATAGACAGAGATTGTGCTGTCTAAATGATCATACTTGCCTGATGGAAACCTTACCCCCCGCGTAAGAAGGAAGTTGGAGATCTCATTTGAATCCCTGCCAAACTCCTTTTCAAACTCAAAACCAGAAAACATAGAAAACTCTCTGGGCAGGAAAATAAGCGGCTTGTGAACCTGGACGCTTCCCTTCCTGACCACTGTATCACCTATATTCACACTGGACTCTGCCAAAAAGATATAGTCTAATGGTATATCCAGGTTCCCTAATAGGGAGAGCCTTGCCCTTAATATCTCGGTCTCATAAAGAGCCTTCTGCCAAAGTTCTTCTAATCCCATTATAAATGAAAATTGGTGAAAAATCTTTCACCAGCTCCAAAATATGAAAGGTAGAAAGCCAAATGAACCACAAAATTTAAGGCGCCCATGGCAATAAAAAGAATTAAGATAAAAAAGCCAAACCTTTCAAGATGAGCATATTTATTAGCAAAACTATGGGGCAGAATACCCATCAGAATTTTTGAGCCATCTAAGGGAGGAATGGGCATAAGGTTGAATATGGCTAAAAGAAAGTTCACTATCACCCCACAGAAAAGAAGATGCTCTAATAGGGTTAATTGAGGAACCGCACCTAAACGAAGGATTAGAGAAGAGATAAGGGCTAAACCAATATTCGCCAAAGGTCCAGCCAAAGCCACCTTCATCATATCTTTCTTTGGGTCCTTCAGATTATAGAAGTTTACAGGCACAGGCTTTGCCCAACCAAGCATAATAGGACTCCTTGTGAGAAAGAGAAGCAAGGGGATAAGAATTGAACCAATAAGGTCCAGATGTGCCAGAGGATTGAGGGTAAGCCTTTTATATAACCTTGCCGTTGAGTCGCCGCACTTATCCGCTACCCATCCGTGAGCAACCTCATGAACAGTTACTGAGAAGATTAAAACAGCAAAATAAATAAAGAGATTCATCTAAATTAGAATAGTATCACCGTCAAAAAATAGTCTGCAACCAGCACTGAGGCTATAGATAGAACCACAGCAGAGGTTACTGCCATACCTACACCAGCAGCACCCTCTTCGGAGCGAAACCCTTTGTAACTACTCATAATAATGATAATCACCCCAAAGACTAATGATTTTATTAAACCAGAGGTAAGGTCAGAAACATTTAAGAAATCTATCATCCTTTTGATATAGAGGGAAGAGGAGAGGGAGAAGACTCCAACAGCTACAACCCAACCCCCAATAGTTCCAACCACATCTGCAAAAATGGTGAGTATAGGCATCATAATCACAGTGGCAATAAGCCTTGGCAGGACTAAATACTCAACAGGATTGACAGCCATAGTCTTTAAGGCATCAATCTGCTCTGTGGTCTTCATTGTGCTTATGGTAGCCGCTGTTTGACTGCCAATCCTTCCAGCCACAAGAATAGCCACAATTATAGGTCCGAGCTCTGTAACCATTGAGGCTCCAACAAGAGAGCCTGTGTACATCTCCATCTCAACCCTCTTAAACTGACCATAGGTAAGATAGGCAAGCACCATGCCAAAGAAACCGGACATAATAAGGAGGAGTGGAATGGTGTTCACCCCTACTTCAACAAGTTGAAGAATGATTCTTTTAGTCAAAGGTGTAGGCAAAATGCGTGTTGGATGGCTGCCTGTGCTAAAAAATTCACCATGAATTATAGACTTTACTAAAAGCCTCATCACCTGAGAGGCTAAAATGGTAACTCTACCAACCTCAGAAAAGAAACCTGATAACATATAAATCTCCTTTAGTAACTATTTACCCATCTAAAAGTGAAGCAACAACCAGATAAAAGGGAATTCATTGCAAAATTATCAATGAGCAATTATCAATTAAC
>JASEHO010000017.1 GCA_030018505.1 bacterium | reverse complement strand
TTAATTGTTTGCCTTAGGGCTAATGTTGTAGTAGCATTCTTGTGTAATTTTATCTGCATAGGTTAGTTATTATACAACTTAACCTATCGTTAGTCAACATCTAATGCACCATTTATATTTACTCTCTGCCTTCCAGTATTAGTAAGTATTTCCTTATCCTCTCCAGTTTCTATCCATGCATACGCAGGCATAGAGTTAGAGTTGAGGATGAACAGCATCTATAAAATATATTTTGTCTCCATCTTTAAGTTCTTCCTTTATCTCCTTATATCTTTGTATAAATTCCTTCAAATATTGCTTTAATTCATCAATTCTCTGGAGAACTCTGGCTTACCAACATAGTCTTTATAGTTCAATGTAAGCAATCTATCTATCCCGCCTTCTCTGTAAGAATGTTCATATCTACGGATAGTGGTATCATCTAAAAGTATTATCATTTTTAACCTCATCATAAGAGTATCCTTTGTCTAATGCCAGTATAACCTTTATTCTATCTCTTAATTGCGGATTTCTTTCTAAGGAATGCTTTTTCCTAATCGTCATTCTTTCTTCTTCTGTTAAAAAGCCCATGTTATTATATATATCGGCTTTTTTGTTAAAAAACTTTAGACTTTTTTTGCAAACTGACTCCTTTTGGGTATAGTAACGAAACCTCTCATACCTTCTCTTTAGGAGAGGGAGACTATACCTTCAGTGTAAAATCCCAGGATGAGGCAGGAAACATAGAAGAAGATTGGCCAGAGAAATCCTTCCATATAGGCATTAAGAGAGAAAATAAGACAAGAAACATAACCAGAAAGGTAAAATCCCCAGGGTGTGATCATCCTGATGATAACTATGATCTTTCAACCATACCCTTAGGTCCAATAGAGGTAGATTTTTCTTCCCCTATTCTTATACTAAACACTGGTTATGTATCAGCCTTAGCCAATATGCTCAAGCAAAATTTAGAGACCTTCAATCTCAGGGATCCAAATGCAGACTTAGACCTATTCACAAAATACCCTGTTCTTTTAATTCCCAGTGGTGGTCTTTCAGGTCTGAACACCCCTTCCATCAAGCAAAAGCTATCAGACTATGTAGCCCAGGGAGGAACAATCATCTGCTTTAGCCAGCAATATGGAGAGGATTACCAGGTGCTTCCAAGAAACTTAGCAGGCTATGGATTCAGAGAGGACCAATCCTGCTGGAGTAATGCCGTTTATATCCAGAATCCACACCCAATATTCTCAGGTCAAACTAAAGTAAATATGGATGCCAACTGTGATGGCTATTTTATATCCTGGCCAGAAACAAGTCTAATCTTGCTCAACAGAACAAAGAATGGCTTACCAAGCTTACTTCTCTATCCCTTTGGCTCTGGAACAGTCATTGTCTCATCCCTATACTCAGACTGGGGATATGCAAGGAATCATGTCTCAAATCAAGAGAGAATACTTATCAGGGATATGATAGCCTGGGCAAAGTCAGGGATTAGGGATCAGGGAGTTCTGAAGGTCAAAACCGACAGGAATCTATACACCAGAGGAGATAAGGTTCAGGTTGATGTTGACCTAAAGAGCATGATAGACTACCAATACCCTGCTTCATTAACGGTTAAGATATTAGATCCATCAAACAAGATTATATTTGCCGAAGATAGGGATATAGGTTTAGGCTCAAGGACAGAGGCTTTCAGTTTTTCTATTCCAGACAATGCTATTTTTGGATATTACACTATAAAGGCTGAGGTTGTAAGAGAAGGAGAAAAAATAGGTCTTTCTTCAACATATTTTGAAATCCCAAAGCCCTCTCTTTTCATCAACAACCTCAAGCTTCCTGATACCTTTACAAAAGGAACGAATACTATCTCATTTGTTGTGGAAAATAGAGGGGTTAAAAGAGTAGAGAACTCTACCCTATCTTATATCTTGAATGCTCCAGACAAGGTTGAGATGGAAAGAAGAGAGCTAAAGATGGGTGCATTAGAACCAGGAGAGACTGTGACCATTTCATCTGAATTCTTTATCCCTGAGCTTATGTTTGGAATATATAGATTAGATTACTGCTTAAATTATGATGAAGGAGATACTGAAGTTGGCAAAAAGCTCATTCCTTGCTCTCTCATTATCAAAGAAAGGCTTGATAAGCCTTTATACAAGAGTCTGGAAGGCTTAGAAATAGAGATAGAAACGATCAATAATGGTAGGTTCTTGCTCAAGGATATAGATGTAGTGATTTCAATTCCTGACTATAACTTTGTCAAAACCCAAACACTCACCCTATTGCCAAATGGGACAGAGGGTTTTATTTTCAAAACAATCATTCCAGAGACAACTACAGCAGGTGTGCATAATGTGGTGATTGATTGCAATCTTTCAGATATTCACATAACTAAGGTAGCTGTGTTCATCAGCTTTGAAATTCCAGGCCAGGCAGTAGATGGAAGTTATACCTTAGAGATTGTTGTAGATGACGATTTTTATTATGCAAAAATGATTAATATCTCAGGAATAAATGCAACAATTGACATCAGGACTGAAAAGGATGCCTATCTTGCTAATGAAGAAGTGAAGGCATTGCTCTCCCTTGATAACCTTAATAAAAAGATTGAAAATGGGAGTTTATCGGTAAAGATATTTGGGGATAGTGAAAGATGGGTCCATTATACCAGCTTAAACACATTCATAAGGGCGATAGCTATAAATGGCGATGATATTTGGTTTGGAACAAATCAAGGGCTATGGAAATATAATAAGAGAAATGGAAAGTGGATGAGATATACTGCAATTGATGGATATAGTATCAGCGCAATAGCTGTAGATGGTGATTATCTCTGGCTTGGAACGGCTAAAGGGGTCATAAGATATAACAAGCTAAGTGATACATTAGAGGCATTTCCAAATCCATATGGACTTAATGAGGTTAGAGGAATAGTTGTTCAGGGTTCGTGGGTATTTGTTGCCATAGTTAATCAAAGCTATCAACCAAGTTTACACTTACAGCAAATATAGAAGATATGGAGGTTTCAAAGTATATAAAGGTGGTAAAACCTGATATTTTTGTGGCAATTAATCTATCAGAGATAGTAGGAAGAGGGACAAATACAATTTTGATAAGCTTAAAGAATCCAGGGGATATAGATGCAGATATAGGTTATATCTTAAGGCTTCCAAATCAGACCAGGATAGGAAGCTTGACTATTAAGAGTAAAATGGAAGAGAAGATAGAAGAAATCTTCAGCCTCCTTGATGATGGAACAATGACCTTTGTGCTTTTTGGAGATGTGATGGCGACTTATACCAAATTCATCAGATTTGGAGAAAAACCTGTTATTACCGTGTATTCAGAATCAATATACCCATCAGGATTTGTTGAGATACCTTTCTTGATTGAGAATAAGGGCGAGCTTTCTTCTGAATTTGAGGTGGAGTTTGGATTAAGAAGTCTGGAGTCAGGAGTCAGGATACAGGAGTCAAAAGAATTAAAAATTAAAAATGCAAAATTAAAGATTAAAGGTCAGGAATCTGGAGAGAAGGAAGGAGTTAGAAGTCTGGAGTCAGGAGTCAGGGGTCAGAAGATATACTACACACAGAACTCTTGTTTAATAAGCAGGGGTTTCTATATCCCGGCAAAGGGGAGCATAACTGGAAG
The DNA here is from genome assembly GCA_030018505.1 of bacterium. Taxonomy (GTDB): domain Bacteria; phylum UBA9089; class UBA9088; order UBA9088; family JAGUXG01; genus JAGUXG01. The sequence goes on along the minus strand of JASEHO010000017.1, from coordinate 13,617 downwards.
CCTTGTCTATGAGCTTGGGACAGGAAGCTATACCCTATCTTACAGCTACTTCAGGGGTTCAGGCACAAAAGGCTTTAGGGTGGCAAGACATGATATTGCTAAATTGCAAAATGTAAAATATGAGGCACAAAACGAAAGATTACAGATTGAGCTAATAGTGGAGAATTTGGGGGTAAATACCTTCACTGGCACCTTGAAGATAGAGACAGGGTTCTTTGGCACAGAGACAGAGCTAAATATATCAGGAACAAAGAGCTTTACCTTCTCGGTAAATCTGCCATCATTTGCTGGAACACACACAATAAAATCTTCTATCTTGAGATTTGAAGAGGTTTTTGATGAGAAGGAAGAGACGCTTTCAGAAAGCCCTGCAGAGATACAATTCTCCTTTCCAGTCAGCTCTTTCTCTGAGAAGTTATTCTATGGAATTTATACTGAGTCAGGAAGGGCTTTAATCTTAAACTCTCTATACATCAGGGAAAAGCAAGGTTCTGTCAGTATATATGGAGAAGATGTCCTGGTAGCAGGAGGCTCTGCAACCATATCTTTTGAAATAGACCAACCTGGCAGATTCTCCTATTTGCTCTTTTCAGAAGTAAATGAAAGGCTAATTGATGAGCCTACCATTATTCCCATTGAGTTCAGCCTCAGTCCAGGCCTCCTTTCTGGGACATACTACCTCTACTGGTGGTTAGATACAGGGACAGAAACCCTCTCTGGTGAGTTTGCTTTTGATGTGAAAGGGATAGAGGTAATCAGCCTAAAATCCAGGCTTAATAAGAAGAGTTATAAGATAAAGGATAGGATTGAGGCAGAGATTGTAGCTACGGCAAACTTGAATATGACTTGCCTATTGAAGGCCTGGATAGAAGGGCCAGATGGAAGTTGCATCAAGATAGCAGACGAAGAGAAAGGGATTTTACAAGGAGAGAATACCATCAGGCTGGAAAGAGGGTTTATAGCAAAATCCCCTGGCCTACATAGACTTCTCTATAGCTTATACACAAAAGAAGACTTCCTTCTTCTCTCGGATGCTATCTTCTTTGATGTGGCCTACCAGAGGTTAAAAAGGATAAGGTGTGAAATTCCAGATATAGTTTTTGCCAATACTGCCTTTAATCTTGAGCTTCTCTTTGAGGATGAAGAAAACCTCCCTTATATCCTGCCAGAAACCTCTATAATCTCTATTGGCCCAGGCACGATCACTTTAGAAAAAGATGCTACATCTACCATAGCCTCTATGACCATTTCATCATCGCCAAACAAGGGAAGAGGCTCAATCACCGTATCTTTTGGGGGTCTTGTTATCACCAAGGATGTTCTTATTCTGCTAACAAGTGGAAGGGTAGAGCAAGATGGGGCAGAGGCTATATTCGGAACATATACCACAGGCTTCTATACGGAGATAAAGAGACTAACAGATGTAGAGACTATATCGGAGATTGCCGGAAATATTGGGATATGTTACTCAATAGAGGCATTTGATGCAAGTGGAACTGCTCTTTCTGAAGGGTTCAATATAACATTAGCTATTCCCTATCAGGAGACAGGCTCTATAGCAGAGACCTCATTAAGGCTTTATACCTTTCACCAGGGCATCTGGCAACCAATTCCTTCCTCGGTTGATGTAGTGAATAAGAAGGTCTATGGAACACTCACCCACTTATCCCTGATAGCACCTGTTGGTGTAGTAACGCAAGCAACCAAGAAGTTTACTGTCTATCCAAACCCAGCCAGGGTCTATCTGGGTCAGCAAAGCATAACCTTCGAGAATATAGACCAAGGTTCAGAGATAAAGCTGTTCAATATCAAGGGAGAGCAGATTTGTTCTCTTCGCGATACAACGAATGCTGGAAGGGTGGTTTGGGATATAACGGAAAAACCTGCTTCAGGAATCTACATCTATCTTTGTGGAAAAAGGATGGGAAAGTTGGGAATTATAAGGTGATGCATGCCAAGAATAAATTGAGATTGTAATGAAGATACTCAACTTTGGCAAAAATCTAAACCTAAATATTCAAAAATCTCTTTTTTTCCCATTCTCTTTATCTCTGGCTTCTATGACCCGCAATCCTATCTATGATAGAACAGCCTTGCCCTATTCTTTTGCTTCGACACATCTCTGGCCTGGTCAGTAGGCGACCTTCAAGGCCTAATTTGGGGGTAGCTAGCCGAGCATCAACTCAAGAACTACAGCTGATGTTATAGACCTCTCCCCCTTTTGACTTTTGATACCTTTTATAGCAGGTATTAGTCAAAAGTTCCCATAAAACAAACATAAGGATTCAAGGGGTCAAGGGATCAAGTAAAATCATAAGGAATCCGTAATGCCTCAGTTACTCGGTGGATAAAAAGATAGTGAATTATAGAGATAAAGTAAAAAAGGAGAAAAGGGGAATTATGGAGAATAGGGGAAAGCATCTATCAAAAACAATACTTTATAATACTTTGAAATTTTCTCCAATTCTTTCTTTTTCTCCCTTTCCCCTTCTCCTTAAACACATTTTTCAACTGATAACTGAGGGGTTACAGGAATCCATCACTCGAACCCTCGAATCCTTGAGTCCTTGAACCCTTTTACAAAAACTTGAGAACTTTTGGTTAATAAGTGCTATGGTCTATAACTATTGAAAAATTCAATTTGACATATTAGAAATTTTTAATATACAATGAGGTCATTCAAATGAAGGTTTTATTGTCATTACTTAGCGTTTTAATAGTGGCATTCATTGCCTTTATTGGCGTAGAGGTTTTCGATCTTTCAGTCTTATTTGGAATAATACTCCCGTATGCTGGGCTCATTATCTTTACCATTGGGATTATCTGGAAGGTGATAGGCTGGGCAAAATCTCCTGTGCCATTTTGCATACCTACAACAGGTGGACAACAAAAGTCTTTTCCCTGGGTCAAACATAATAGCCTGGAGAATCCAGCAAACAGATTAGGAGTCTTGGGAAGAATGGCTTTGGAGATATTTTTCTTTCGCTCTCTGCTGCGGAATACAAAGACAGAGCTAAAAGATAACCATTTGGCTCAAGGCTCTACTATTATTCTTTGGCTTAGTGGAATAGCCTTTCATTACTCCATGTTGATTGTGATTTTACGGCACCTCAGGCTTTTTATAGAGCCTACACTTCCTTTCCTTTCCTTAATTGAAGGTCTTGATGGATTCCTTCAAGTTGGGTCGCCCACGCTCTATCTCACAGGCGTCATTCTCCTTTTATCTGGCATATATCTGCTCTCTCGGAGGGTTTTTCTTTCTCAAATACGCTATATCTCTCTGCCAGCAGACTATTTTATTCTTTTCCTAATAATAGGTATAGCTCTCTCTGGCATCCTTCTTAGATATTTCTTTAAGACAGATGTTACGAGCATAAAGGGATTTATGGTGGGAATGCTCTCCTTTAATCCAGGACCAGGGCAAAATATAGGATCGCTTTTTTATATCCACCTTACTTTAGTCAGTCTTCTTTTGGCATATCTTCCCTTTAGCAAGGTAGTCCATAGTGTCGGCGTCCTCTTTTCACCCACAAGGAATCTGGCTAACAACAGCAGAATAAAAAGGCATATAAACCCCTGGGATTACCCGGTAAAGGTTCATAGCTATCTACAGTATGAGGAGGAGTTCAGGGAGAAGATGAAGGCTACCGGGATTCCTGTAGAAACTGCTTGATCTCTTCTATGAGGTTCTCACTCTGAACTGTTTTTTGACCTATTCTCGCTTTTAAGTAATCTCCATGTTCTACAGTCTCTATCTTTTCTTTCTTGATTAGCCTTAAGTCCTTGATGGTAATCTGGTTATTTGAGAATTCATCGGAGCCAATTATAACAGCTATTGGAATTGAATGCCTATCAGCATACTCAAGTTGCTTGCCTATCCTTTTTTCTGTGCCGATATAAAGCTCTGTATTTATACCTTCTTTTCTGAGACGATGACTAATCTTTAGATATTCAACCATTTTCTCCTTGAGCATAACTGTAACCAGAACATCCGCTACCGAGGATTTGCTCTCAACCTGCGTACATTTCTTTAATGCGGCAAAAAGGCGGTCTATGCCAATTGATGCGCCTGTAGCTGGTAGCTTTTCACCTGTGGGACGCTTGATTAATTGGTCATAACGGCCCCCTGCCAAAACAACCCCGAATTCTCTTGCTTCAAGGAGAATTGCCTCATAGACAGGGCCTGTGTAATAATCAAGACCCCTGGCTATACTTAAATCAATAACCACCTTTTCCTTAGGAATCTCAAAGGCATCAAGATATTCGCTTATCTCTTTAAGCTCCCTTAATCCCTCTTCGGACTTGGGGACTCCTTTGAAGAATTCTGTTGCTGAGGCTATAGCTTCATCCCGAGTCCCCTGAGGAAGCAGGAGAAAATCCATAATCCTTTTGATTTGAAGCTCATCAAGGTTAAGCCCCTTTATTTCAGCCCCTGAACTATCTATTCGTCCAGACCCCAATTCCTGCTTAACTGCCTCAAGCCCTTGCTTTTCTAATTTATCAATGACCTTAAATATAGATAGGCTTTTATCGAGAGGTATGCCGGCACAGGTGATTAAGCTATTCAGAATCTTCCTGCTGCTAAACCTTATTCTAAAATTAGTTAAGGAAAGGGCAATAAGGGAGTCATACATAGCCAGAATAATCTCTACATCAGCTATCATTTCATTAGCGCCAACAGTATCTATGTCAAATTGAATAAATTCCCGAAATCTGCCCGGGTCAGGCTTATCAAACCTCCAGACAGGCTGAATCTGATACCTCTTAAAAGGCATAGGCAAGTCTGTATATTGAGCAACAACGCGCGAGAGTGGAACTGTCAAATCAAACCTTAAGCCCACCTCATTTCCCTCTTTATCAATAAAAGAGTATATTTGCTTATTTATTTCCTCTCCTCCTGAACTTAGCAATGTTTCTTTGTATTCAAGGCCAGGTGTGGCCATCGGAGCAAAGCCATATGATTCATAGACCTTTTTTATGCAAGAGATTATCTTTTCCCTGGCAAGGAGGTCTTCAGGCATATAATCACGAAATCCACGCAAAGGCTTAATACTTTGTTGAATAGACATCTTTTCTTTAACCTCTCATTTTTATTATACTTTGAAAGAGATATTGCGTCAATACTTTATTTTATGCCGCTTGTTGAAACTCTCTTAGATCTTCATTGGGATAAAGATTGTGTATTTTTAAGTATATAGAATACAGAACATCTTGACATATCATCAAGATTTATACTAAACTTTTAACAAACAAAGGGCGGATAGCTCAGTGGGAGAGTGTCTGCTTCACACGCAGAAGGTCGCAGGTTCAAAACCTGTTCCGCCCATTTTAGTAGAAATATTAAAAGAAGATAAAACTAAAGGCGGAGAATAAACTTAAAATGAATGAGAGCAGGTTTTGAAGAGAGCCTCGCGATGCGACCAGGTGGGAGCATCAATAAGCGAGGCGAATGGCCGACCCGAAGTGCCGCCAAAACCTGTTCCGCCCATTTTAGTGAGGACAGTCTATGAAGAAAGAGATAGAATTATTGATTGAGCTTCAAGAGAAAGATGGGCAAGTTGCTGATTTAGAAGAGGTTCTTGTCTCAATTCCTATAAACCTTTTAGAGAAAGAAAAGGAGGTTGAAACCATAAGAATAAAATCAGAGAAAGGGAGCAATAATTTAGAAGAAAAGAAGAAACAGCTCAGGCACAAAGAAAGGGAGCTTTTAGCAGTAGAAGAGGAAGCAAAAAAATTTAGGGCTCATTTTCATCAGGTAAAGACCCAAAAAGAGGCAGAAGCACTTGACCATGAGATTAAGAAAGCAGATAATAGCATTGAAACCTTGACCGAAGAAATCCTACTTATCATGGATGAAATTGCAGAGGAAGAAAAGAACCAGGCCAAAAAAAAGGAAGATTTGGAAGGAGTTCTAATAGAATTTTCCGCAAGAAAGAAAAAGGCATCAGCAGATACAGAAGAGATAGAAAAAGAGGTAAATGACCTTAAAGAAAAAAGGAGAGAGACCGCAGAAAAGATTGATGAAAGCCTTCTTTCTTTATACGAAAAGATAAGGAAAAATAAGGATAACCTTGCTCTTTCCCGGATAAGTGGAGATTCTTGTGGTGCTTGCTCAATGAAGATCAGGTCCCAACTTCTGAACGAGGTGAAAGAGGGAGCAAAGATTATCCAGTGCGAAAACTGTCTCAGGATTTTGTATATATGACTTGGTAACTATTTACCTGGGAGTAAAGAAAAAGGGAATTCATTGCAAAATTATCAATGAGCAATTATCAATTAACTTTTGAAGAAGAGGAATAATTTTGAAATGCTAATTGCTAATTTTACATTTTACATTGAACTTTACTCGGTTACTTCAGATGAGTAAAGTGTTACATGGCTTGAGTATATAACTGGTATATGATAGAAATATACATTGATGGTGCTTGTTCTGGGAACCCTGGTCCTGCGGCGATAGGGGCCATTGGGTATCAAGAAGCCAAAGAGCTTTTTACCATTTCTCGTCCGATTGGAGAGGCAACAAACAATATTGCTGAATATAAGGCTTTAATTGCAGCTCTCAAGCATTCGAAGGCTGAAGGCTTTAACCAGATCAAGATATACTCCGATAGTGAGCTTTTAGTAAAACAGATGTGTGGTGAATACAGGGTGAAAGACCTTAACCTAAAAAGTCTATATCAAGAGGCAACAAGGTTATGTAAAAAGATTGAAAATATAGAGATTGTTCATATTTCCCGAGAGAAAAATAAGAGGGCAAATAATCTTGCTCAAGGAGGTGTTAAAAAAAGTGAAAAGTGAATAGTTAAAAGTGTATAGTTAATTTATCCTTATGACTATAAACTATAGACTATAAACTATAAACTATACTAAGATGGATAATAAAGAAGAGCTTGAAAAAGATGCAGAGGAGCTTTCCGAGATATATGACCAGGTCATTACTGCCTGGGCAAAGACTATAGATGATAAGTCAAATTATACGAAAGAGCATTCAAATAAGGTAAGAAAGTGTGCCGAGGCAATGGGAAAGAGACTCTATCTATCTGCTAAGGAGATGAAGGTGCTTACAGCCGCAGCCATGCTACATGATATTGGCAAGTATAATATGGATAACGAGATTCTGAATAAAAAAGGCGAACTAACTCAAGAGGAATATGAGATGATAAAGGGCCATTCAGTAAAGGGGGCAGAAATTATTGGTTCTATGCCACTTCTAAAAGAGATAGGAAAGGTCATTCGTTATCACCATGAAAGATACGACGGCCAGGGGTATCCAGATGGATTGAAAGATGAAGATATCCCATACTTAGCCAGAATCTTGGGTGTAGCAGAGGCTTTTGATGCGATGACCTCTGAAAGGCCATATAAGCCAAGGATGTCTCTTTCCGAAGCTATATTAGAGCTTGAAGTAAACAGCGGAACCCAGTTTGACCCAGAGGCAGTAGATGCCCTTGTCCATATCCTAAAGGCAAGTCCTGATATTATGAATTAAGAGTGATTTAGACTATAGACCATAGACTTTAGACTATACCGAGAATAAATCAGGTTTGCAAAAGACTAAAAGGGATTAGAGAGTAGGGAATAGGGATTAGGTTTCATTTATTACTACTCTCTACTCCCTAATCCCTACTCCCTTTCTTAAAGTCTGGAGTCTCAAGTCTAATCTCTTAAAGTCTGATGTTTGAATTGGGGAGCCGAAGTGGCGGAATTGGCAGACGCGCACGGTTCAGAGCCGTGTGGGAGGAATCTTGTGGGGGTTCAAATCCCCCCTTCGGCATATAAAAGTTCAGGTAGTGTCCGAAAAGGGGATAAAATTCATTGCAAATTGCAAATTTAGCATTTGAAATGATTTATCTCCGGACACCCCTAATGTATAGGCTTAAGCAGTTACAAAAGGAGAAACCTAATGGTATGCGATAAATGTGGAGCGAATGAGGCAAACATTCACTTTAAGCAGGTTATCAATAATCAGGTGACCACAATGCACCTGTGTGAGAATTGTGCTGAGGAATTGGGTTTTAATCTCTTTTCAAGCCAATCAGCCTTTCCCTTCTTCAATATCCTTTCGGGAATGCTTGGGCCAGGGGCTATTCCTCAAATAAAAGAGGATAAGTGTCCAGCATGTGGAATAAGCTTCTCTGAGGTTCAATCTAAAGGGAAGCTGGGTTGCTCTGAGTGTTGGCAAACCTTTAAGAAACAGCTCTTGCCATTTTTGAAGGAGATGCAGGGAAGCACATTCCATACTGGAAAGTCACCAAAAGGGTTTGCTAATAAGGCAAAGGTGAGTAGGGAGATAACCAATCTAAGAGAAGAGTTGAATAAGGCTATAATTAAAGAGGAGTATGAGGAAGCGGCAAAGATTAGGGACAGGATAAAGGAGATGGAAAAAGAATGTTAGAAAAGTATATCAAGGAGACCCCAGATTGGCTTTCGGCAACAGGACCTGATGCAGATATTGTTATATCAGGAAGGATACGGCTTGCCCGAAATATAAAGGGCTTTCCATTCTCCCATTGGGCATCCACCAAAGATTTGAATGCTGCGGCAGATAAGATAAAGGATAGCGTGAATAAGATAGACTACTTCTCAGGCTCTGAATCTTTTAAGATAAAGGAGCTTGATGGACTTAAAAAGCAGTTTCTTGTGGAAAGGCACTTAATCTCAAGAGAGCTTGTCTCTATAAAACAAGGTTTGATTATTATTGCAGATAAAGAGATTTTATCCCTGATGGTGAATGAGGAGGACCACATCAGGTTTCAGGCCCTATCCTCAGGGCTTTCTCTTCTTGATGCCTGGCAAATGGTCTCTGGAATTGATTCCCTTCTTTCTGGCCACCTTGATTATGCCTACTGCCTTGAGTTTGGGTATCTCACTGCTTGCCCAACCAATGTTGGCACGGGCTTGCGTGCCTCTTGCATGCTTCACCTTCCTGCTCTATCTATGAACCGCAGGATAGAAAAAATTTTGCCTACACTATCAAGGGTGGGTCTTGTTTCAAGGGGATTCTATGGAGAAGGTTCTGAAGCCTTTGGTGACCTTTTTCAAATCTCTAACCAAATAACCCTCGGTAGAAGGGAAGAAGAGCTGATTGAGAGCTTAGAGAAGGTAGTAAAACAGATTATAGAGTATGAAAGAGAATCAAGGGAGGAGATAGCAGCCAAAGGTGGTCCAAGAATAGAGGATAGATTTAAGCGAGCTTATGCCCTGCTTACCAATGCCAGCCTAATCTCAAGCAAAGAGGCGATGGAGCTTATTTCTGTGGTTAGGCTTGGTGTAGCGACAGGCTTCTTAGACAAGATTCCATATTCTGCCTTAAATAAACTGTTCATCATCACCCAGCCTGCTCATCTTCAGATGCTCATGGCTAAGGAGCTTTCTGCTTCAGAAAGAGATGAAGAAAGGGCAAAGCTGATTCAAAAGGAGTTGCAATTTATATAAGTAGATAGTTTTTAGTTTATAGTTTTTAGTCTATAAATGATACTCGTTTATAGTTTAGGGAGGTGGCTATGGAAATTGATGAGCTACTCACAATAATGATAGAAAAAGATGCCTCTGACCTACAGATAAAGGTTGGCAGACCACCCCTATATAGGATTCACGGAGCGATGACTCCACTTGATGCTCATCCTATGACAGATGAAGAGATGGAGGGGCTGGCCTTCTCTATGATGAACCAGATGCAACTGGAGAAGTTTAATTCCAGAAGATGGACAGATGTAGGCTATGGGCTAAAACAGAATAGATTCAGGATAAACATCTTTCATAACCGAGGAACAATCGCTATATCTGTGAGAAAAATCTCTTTGAAGATTCCAACTATTGATGAGCTTGGCCTACCTGAGGCTCTGAAGGAGATAGTCAAATTCTCAACAGGGCTTATCTTAGTTACAGGGCCAACAGGTTCTGGAAAATCAACCACACTTGCTACCTTGATAAATGAGATAAACGAAACCCGTGCCTGTCACATAGCCACTGTAGAAGACCCGGTTGAGTATGCCTTTTCTGACAAGAAGGCAACTATATCTCAGAGGGAGGTTGGTGCAGATGTGGTCTCTATGGATGATGCCCTACCATCATTATTGCGACAGGACCCAGATGTCATTCTGGTTGGAGAGATGAGAGACAGGGAGACAGTTGAGTTTGTGCTTAAAGCAGCAGAGGCTGGACATCTATTGCTTTCTACGCTACATACATCTTCATCCGCAGCTACCATAGACAGAATCCTCTCCTATTTTCCGAGGGATAGCCATCACCAGATTCAGATAGAGCTTGCTATGACCATCAGGGCTACCATTTCACAAAGGCTTATAAAAACAGCTGATGGCAAAGGTAGGGCGGCTGCACTTGAGATTATGGTTGGCTCTCCTACGATAAGAAAGGCTATTGAGAAGGGTGAGTTTTCTTCTATCTACAAAACAATCAGCGAGTCTGTCCATTTTTATAAGATGCAGACCTTAGAGCAGGCTTTGGTGTCACTCATTGCTTACAATGTGATAACTACCGATGATGCCATAGCCAATGCCAATAATCCAGATGTCCTAAGGGCACTCTTACATGAACTGGGGCTAAAAAAGAAAGAAGGAGAGAAAGAAGAGATATTGATTAGTGAGGAGTAAACTTAGATATACCCAATGAAAACAGCCTTTACAAAAAAAATAGGGAATAAAAGGGGGGACAGGATTCAAGGGGGGACAGTCTTTCAAGAATTCTAGTATCGCCTTCTTTTCGACGCATCTCCCCCTCTACCCTTGAACCCTTTTTAAGCCTAAATTTTTGCCAAGTCTGATTTATTTAGGTATACTATTGCTTACTAATGGAGGAAAAAAGAATGAATATATCAAAAAAAGCAGAATATACTGCTCCATCAGAAACCCTATCCATATCTGCCAAGTGTAAAGAACTAAAAAAGCAAGGGCTTGATGTGGTCAATCTATCAGTAGGTGAGCCTGATGTTGATACACCACAGCACATCAAAGAGGCGGCAATCTCAGCCATAAACAAGGGTTTCACAAAATATACGGATGCCTCAGGGATTTTAGAGCTAAAAGAGGCTATAGCTAATAAGCTATGGGAGGATAATGGCTTAAAATATGAAACCCAGCAGATTGTGGTCTCATCTGGGGCAAAACACTCTATCTACAACAGCCTTTTAGCACTATGCAACGAGCAAGATGAGGTTTTGATTCCTACTCCCTATTGGGTGAGCTACAGCGAAATGGTAAAATTAGCTGGAGGAAGACCTGTGGTCTTACCAACAAATGAAGATACCCTCAAACTAACCCCTCAAGATTTAGAAAGAGCAATCTCCGATAAAACAAAGGGAATCATCCTGAATAGCCCTCAAAATCCAGCAGGAATAGTCTACTGCGAGGATGAACTTTTGGCTTTAGCTTCTGTCATCAAAGAAAAGGGGCTTTGGGTAATCTCAGATGAGGTCTATGAGAGGTTCGTCTATGATGGAAGAAAACACATAAGCATTGCCTTATTTATCCCTGACCAGACCATTGTCATTAATGGCACTTCCAAGACTTACTCTATGACTGGCTGGAGGATAGGCTATACTGCAGGAGATGTAAATGTGATCAAGGCAGTCTCAAGGATTCAGAGTCAAACCACATCAAACCCTTGTTCAATCAGCCAGTATGCGGCACTTTCTGCCATAACAGGGCCCCAAGGATGTGTTGAGGAGATGAGGCTGGAGTTCGATAAAAGAAGAAGATTCATTGTAGAAAGATTAAATAGTATCTCTAAGATAGCTTGCCAGATGCCAGAGGGTGCTTTTTATGCCTTTTTTAGCATCAAGGCTCTTTCCTTAAACTCAGAAGAATTTTCTAATCTTCTGCTTGAAAAAGCTAATGTGGCTGTTGTGCCTGGAAAAGCCTTTGGAGCAGAAGGGTTTATCAGGCTCTCTTATGCTACCAGCCTATCTAACTTAGAAAAGGCAGGAGACCGCATAGAAGCGGCTATCAAGATTTTGTGAAACTCCAGAAACTCCCCTTTGCCCAAAAGATTCTTCCATTCGTCGCCTCCCTTCTCATTAGAGGCATAAGCAGGACAACTAACCTTACCATAGAAGGAGAGGAAGAGATAGATAGACTCAGGCTAAACAAAGAAAGGCTACTCTATACCTTCTGGCACGGAAGGCAATTTCTCCTTGTCTGGTATATCCAGAGAAAGAACCCCATCAGCTTACTTTCAAGCCTATCAAGTGATGGCGAGATACAAGCCCAAATTCTGGCTAAGTTTGGCTATAATATTGTCAGAGGTTCATCTGCAAAAGGTGGAGCTTCAGGGCTACTTGGGTTGAAAGAGAAAGTCTCTTTGGGCAATGATATCGGCTTAGCTTCTGATGGGCCAAGGGGTCCTGCCTATTTTGTTAAGGATGGTATTATCTTTCTGGCAAAGAAGCTCAATATGTGGTTAGTGCCGCTCACCTCATCAAGCCATCCCTGTTGGAGAATGAGAAAGGCTTGGGATGAGTATCTTCTCCCTGCTCCAGGGGCTAAAGCCATAATAAAGTTTGGCAAGCCGTATAAGCCAGAAGGAGAGATTGAAGATGAGACAAAGATTCTCAAGGAAAAACTTGATACACTCACCAAAGAAGCAGATTTACTAATCTTTCAGAGAAAATAACTTAAAAAAGGTTTTTATAATCACGAAATCCCGAAAGGACTAAAGAGCAGAAAATCTTTTAATTCCTTAAATATAAAATAGGTTGCAAATTTACTTGGGAGTTGATATTATAAAGTAGAGGGGGAAGATGAAAAGGGATGAAGTCTATTTTTTTACCAACAAAGCTTTGGAAAGAGAAAATTTTTGGTCTTTCGCAGAAAGATACCCTACCCCTTCTGTCGAATAAATTATCTAATAGCAAGACTCCGACCTTCCTTACGAAACTGAAGGAAAAGACTACCCAAGAGAATTTAATCCAGTCAATCTCTCCTATTTTATTGCCAAATTTTTCTTCCAAAAAAGAGTTCTTCCCTGAGGAAGCAATAGAGGTTGTTGTAACCAGAGTAGTATTAACAAAGAAGAAGAGTGCATTAATAAACCAGACAATAGAGACAGGTGGCCAGAATACAAAAGAGATTAAATATGAGCCTGTCTTAAAAAATAAGCCCATGATACCTGCGGACAACAGACAACAGACAAGACTTAAAGAGATTAAATCTGAGGTCATCTTAGAAAAGAAGTCTATAGCAGATACCACAAAATATGAGCCTGTCTCAAATAATAAGCCTGTAATACCTGCAATAAAAGAAGATAAACCCATAGCAATCCCCATAGAGATTAGACCAGAGAATGCAGACCACGGACTACAGACTACAGACCACAGACCACAGGCTATAGAACCCAAGATACAGAACATAGACCATAGACCACAGACTACAGAACCTAAAATCCAGAACATAGAACCTAAAGCCTTAAACCCAGAACCCATAACCTTAAACCCAGAACCTAAAGCTCAAAACATAGAACCCAAGCTACAGACTACAGACTACAGACTACAGATTACAGAACCTAAGATACAGAACCCAGAACCTAAAGCCCAGAACATAGAACCAAAGCTACAGACCACAGACCACAGTCAACAGACTACAGAACCTAAGATACAGAACC